>NZ_KE952608.1:95622-101067 GCF_000466335.1 Aggregatibacter sp. oral taxon 458 str. W10330
TGAATCGTAGCGTGCAACTTGTTGCACGAAATCGGGAATGCCTGAAAGGGTAAATAACGTTCCGTGCGTAGTTTGGTCGTGCATCAAGATGCACGCTACGCACAAAATCGTGAATTACGCATCGAGGTTAATTATTCGTGCAATAAGTTGCACACTACGACATCGCAAATTACACATCGAGGTTAATTATTCGTGCAACAAGTTGCACGCTACGCACAAAATCGTGAATTACACATCGAAGTTAATCATTCGTGCAACAAGTTGCACGCTATGAGGAGGACTCCATACGCATCGCGTATGGTTTTTATAGTCAGACTTTGACTGGCTATAATAAAAGTGCGGTGAGATTCTGAAAAATTTTCAAAAATCTCACCGCACTTTTTATTATTTACGTAAGCCGCCCTTTATTTTTGGAGGTATCTGCACAATGTTGAGCGGCGATTTTATGTTTGATTATTTACTTGGTGATTGCATAAAACGGAAGAAATCACTGTCCGGTTTTAGAATGAGCAAGTTATCGGAATTAGCAAAGCTGCTTTCATAGGCTTTAAGGCTACGAATGAAACTATAAAATTCCGGTTCTTTACCAAATGCTTCTGCAAAAATCTTCGCCGCTGTAGCGTCCCCTTCCCCACGCAATTCTTGGGCAGTTTTTTCTGCATTGGCGATAATCAACGTCACTTTACGATCCACGTCTGCTTGAATAAATGCGGCTTTTTCTTTACCTTGCGAACGGTGTTCACGAGCAACGGCATCACGTTCTGCACGCATCCGTTGATAAATGGAAGAAGACACCTCATCCGGCAAGTTAATTTGCTTAATTCGCACATCAAGCACTTCAATGCCTAGCTCTGCTGTGCTGTCTTGTCCGCTATTTAACGCCTTTTTCGCCCCTTCCATGAGTTCACCCCGTGTGCCGGAGACAATGTCTTTAATGGTGCGTGAACCGATTTCAGAACGCAACCGGTCATTGACTTTACGACGCAGTAAATTCGCGGCTTGTGCATAATCACCACCACCGGTAGAGGTGAAAAAACGACCGAAGTCATTAATACGCCATTTTACATAGGAATCCACCAACAGGTCTTTTTTCTCTACGGTTACAAAGCGATCTGCTTGACCGTCTAGGGTTTGTAGGCGCGCATCAAGCACTTTGATGTTATCAATGAATGGGATTTTAAAATGCAATCCCGGGTTATAAATAGCCACTTTATTATCGGCATCGCGTTGTACTTTGCCAAAGCGTAACATGATGCCTCGCGTGCCTTCGGTGACAACCACAATGCTGGAATATACCAAAGCAATCAGAATAAAAATGATCGGTAATACAAATTTACGCATTAGTAAGTTCTCCCTTGACGGCCATTATCTCCTCTTGATTCCACCGGTCTGAGTGTTGTTGCTTGTTCGTGTGGACGAGAAACATTGCCGGAATTGACCGCACTTTGTTGTGTCTCATGTGTTTCATTCGCACTCTGGCTATTTGAAAGAACGTGAGAGACTTTTCCTTTTAATAATTGTTCCAACGGTAGTACGGTTAAATTATTGCCGCTACCGCTATCTAGCATCACTTTCGGCGTATTCGCCATCACTTTTTCCATGGATTGAATATACAAGCGCTCGCGGAAAACTTCCGGTGCCGCATTAAATTCCGCTAAAAGCGGTTGGAAGCGCTCAACTTCCCCTTTAGCATCCAACACAACGCGATCTTTATACGCAGTCGCTTCTTCCAAAATACGCTGAGCATTACCACGCGCAATCGGCTCTTTCTCACGCGCATAGGCTTCTGCTTCACGAATGTAACGTTGCTCGTCTTCTTGGGCTTTAATCGCATCGTCAAAGGCATCTTTCACCTCTTCCGGTGGACGAGCAGACTGGAAGTTCACATCAATCACTTCTAATCCCATGTTATATGGCTCAATGATCTGATTTAATGCTTTCCAAGTATTTTCACGCACCACTGAACGACCGGTCGTTAAAATATCGTTCATCGTCATGTGGCCAATCACATAACGTAATGCACTATCCGTTGCTTGATTTAAGCTGTCATTGGCGTTGACGGCACTAAATAAATATTTCGCCGGATCCTGAATGCGATACTGCACGGTCATTTCGACTTTGACCATGTTTTCGTCTTGCGTCAGCATCGCACCTTGGGTTTTTAATTCCAATACGCGTTCTACGTTCACCGGAATGACGCGATCGATAAAGGTCGGTTTCCAGTTTAAGCCGGGTTGTTCAATGGAATGAAAATGTCCTAAACGCAAGACAACCCCGCGTTCAGCTTCTTTGACCGTATAAAAACCGCTGGCGCCCCATAAAATGACGCCTGCCGCAATGGCAATTGGCAACAACTTACCAACGCCCCCGGAAAAGGCGTTTGACGAATTCGTATTATTTGCACCGCCCTTGCCGCTTAATTTTTTCAATAAATTATTGAAAATATCCTCTAAATCCGGTGGGGATTGTTGATTGTCTTTTTGTGAATTGGAAGAACGATCCCAATTCGAGCGGCCTTCATTTTGGTCGGACGTGTTATTCTCCGATGATTGCCCGTTTTGCTTTGGTTTGCTCCAAGGATCTTGATCCGAACCATTTAACGACATTGTTTTCTCCGTTTGTCAAAAAAATGTTATAAGTCTAAACAAAATCTCATATTAAGTCTAATGATGTCATTTGATTTTATTATGAATTTGAGCTCAGGTAGTTCAATATGACTTCATGATGCTGAGTTGTTTTGAATTTATCAAATACCTGTTCAATTTTTCCCTGCTCATCAATTAAAAAACTGACGCGATGAATGCCATCAAATGTGCGTCCCATAAATTTTTTCTCACCCCAGACACCAAATTGCTCGGCGACTTCGTGGGTTTCATCCGATAATAGCATGAAATTTAACGCTTTTTTATCGGCAAATTGCGCTAATTTCTGTGGCTTATCAGGGCTGATGCCTAAAATAATAAGATTAAATTTATCCAATTCGGCTTTGCTATCACGTAAGCCGCAAGCTTGTGTCGTACATCCGGGCGTTAAGGCTTTCGGATAAAAATAAACTAGCACTTTCTTTCCACGAAATTGCGCCAAAGAAACGGGCTCGCCATTTTGATTTAATAATGTAAATAATGGTGCATCATCACCTCTGTTTAATTGCTTTAACACCTAGGTTAACTCCTCTAAAAAATAAAAAAATTGCTTGCAAATTATGGCTATTTTAGCGATCTTAAGCGAAACTTAGCAAGCAACCCTCATCTTTCATACTTAATTAGCATAATAGAATAACAATAATCGGAGGCTTTTATGTCAAATGCGCCTTTACTGCAAGGCAGTATCGTTGCCTTGGTCACACCAATGAATAATCATGGCGAAGTGGATTTTGAAAACTTAAAACAACTGGTTGAATATCACGTTCAAGCCGGTACGGATGCTATCGTTTCTGTGGGAACCACCGGCGAATCAGCGACATTAAGCATTGAAGAAAATGTTAAAGTGATTTTAAAAACAGTTGAATTTGCTGCCGGCCGAATTCCGGTTATTGCAGGCACCGGTGC
Organism: Aggregatibacter sp. oral taxon 458 str. W10330; assembly: GCF_000466335.1. Lineage (NCBI taxonomy): Bacteria > Pseudomonadati > Pseudomonadota > Gammaproteobacteria > Pasteurellales > Pasteurellaceae > Aggregatibacter > Aggregatibacter sp. oral taxon 458. The sequence goes on from NZ_KE952608.1 coordinate 99,171, forward strand.
CAACGCTACCAGCGAAGCTGTGACCATGACAAAATTATTAAATAACAGTGGCATCGTAGGGTGTTTATCCGTCGTGCCTTACTACAACAAACCGACGCAAGAAGGAATGTATCAACACTTCAAAGCCATTGCGGAATGCACGGATATTCCTCAAATTCTTTATAACGTTCCCGGCAGAACCGGCAGCGACTTGCTCCCTGAAACTGTGGGGCGATTGTCCGCCATTCCGAATATCATTGGCATCAAAGAAGCAACCGGCGACATTAGCCGCGTGCAAAAGATTAAACAACTTGCCGGAAAAGATTTCTTCGTCTTTAGTGGCGATGACGCTTCCTGTTTAGAAGCCATGAAATTGGGCGCAGAAGGGGTGATTTCCGTTACCTCTAACGTTGCGCCAAAAGCCATGGCTGAAATGTGTCGCTTAGCCCGCCAAGGTCAATTTAGCGAAGCAGAAACCATTAACCAACGTTTAATGCCGTTACACAAAAACCTATTTATTGAATCCAACCCAATTCCGGTGAAATGGGCATGCTATAAACTGGGTCTGATTGCCGATCCAACATTGCGTTTGCCACTTACCCTACTCAGTGAATCCGCCCAACCTGTTGTGCTAGATGCATTAAACTTTGCCGGATTACGCTAAAATACACGCTCAAGGCCGTCATCAGGCCTTGAACGCCTTTATGATTTATCTGTCCTAAACAGACGTTTAACTTTTCAGTTGTCATAATCAAGGATAATTTATGAAAAAATGGCTATTAACGGTTGCCGTGATTTCTACGCTAACCGCCTGCTCTGCAAGCAATGAAAGCAAACAACAAGCTGGAGATACCTACCAAAAATCCAATGTGGACTTGCCTCGCCTTAATCCGCTTGCCAGCGGCGGTGTCAAGTTACCGACTGCCAGCACAGAATATCAACTGCCACAGATTAAAGTGAACAAAGATGATAAGGTCGATATTCGCCCACCTTCTATTCCTTTAGCCATCATTCATGATTCTATTACACGATTTGATGGCGAACGCGCGCTTATTGCCTATACGTCGGATCAGCAAAAAATTTACAATTTAAAACAAATTGAACGCCTACTCAAAGAGCAAAATATCCAATATACACGAGAGAATGGAAAACTGCTCACTGATTGGGCTGCCACCGGGCGAAGCGATGATTTGAAAAACACGCAAATTCGCTATCAAATTGAAGAAGTCGATACGGAACAAGCCGCAGCGTTGATGGTTTCTGTTTTGCAAATGAAACGCAATGAGACCATTTACACGCCTTCCATTACGGATAAACAACGGTATGCCTCTGATCGCCTAAATCAACTTATCGGCGAATTAAATGCCGCCTACCAAAAACAACAACAGGATCTGAGTGCATCCACCACTGCGCCTATCGCCTCGCATATCGCAACAGATACCAATGGCAGAACCGCACTCATTCTGTCTGCACCGTTTGATGCTGCGTGGGAAAAATTAGGCGAAACACTCCCAAAACTTGGGTTTGAAATCAAAAAAGACATGAGCGCCCGCGGAATTCGAGAGCTTTATTACAAACCGCTATCGCAAAAAGCCTGGCAGCAAATTAGCTCGCAAGCATTACCGAATCTCGGCAAAGGCAGCTATCAAATGCAACTTGCCGCGTTGAATAAACAACAAAGTGCGGTCGTGATTTCAGAAGAAAAAAAATCAGCACTGGCAAATGAGCAAGCGCAAATTATTTATCAATCACTCCAACGTTTACTCAATCAATAACAATCCGCACGTAAGACGTGCATTTTTTAAATTCCCCTATTAATAAGCTAAGCGCCTATACTTCACAAGCTCCTCAAGGGGCTTGTGAAAACTGGCAACCGTGTCTATTTTTTAGTGAATCGTAGCGTGCAACTTGTTGCACG
>NZ_KE952609.1:0-3110 GCF_000466335.1 Aggregatibacter sp. oral taxon 458 str. W10330
CCCAAAACACTTGAGCGTTGTATGGCTAAGCCTCTCGGGCAATTAGTATGCGTTAGCTCAATGTATCACTACACTTACACACCGCACCTATCTACGTCTTAGTCTTAAACAACCCTTACACACTTTATATGTGGGAGAACTCATCTCTTGGCAAGTTTCGTGCTTAGATGCTTTCAGCACTTATCTCTTCCGCATGTAGCTACCCAGCAATGCCTCTGGCGAGACAACTGGAACACCAGTGATGCGTCCACTCCGGTCCTCTCGTACTAGGAGCAGCCCCAATCAATTCTCCAACGCCCACGGCAGATAGGGACCGAACTGTCTCACGACGTTCTAAACCCAGCTCGCGTACCACTTTAAATGGCGAACAGCCATACCCTTGGGACCTACTTCAGCCCCAGGATGTGATGAGCCGACATCGAGGTGCCAAACACCGCCGTCGATATGAACTCTTGGGCGGTATCAGCCTGTTATCCCCGGAGTACCTTTTATCCGTTGAGCGATGGCCCTTCCATTCAGAACCACCGGATCACTATGACCTACTTTCGTACCTGCTCGACTTGTCTGTCTCGCAGTTAAGCTTGCTTATACCATTGCACTAACCTCACGATGTCCGACCGTGATTAGCAAACCTTCGTGCTCCTCCGTTACGCTTTGGGAGGAGACCGCCCCAGTCAAACTACCCACCAGACACTGTCCGAGACCGCGTTTCGCAATCTTCGTTAGAACATCAAACGTTAAAGGGTGGTATTTCAAGGACGACTCCATAATCACTGGCGTGACTACTTCAAAGTCTCCCACCTATCCTACACATCAAAATTCAATGTTCAGTGTCAAGCTATAGTAAAGGTTCACGGGGTCTTTCCGTCTAGCCGCGGGTACACCGCATCTTCACGGCGATTTCAATTTCACTGAGTCTCGGGTGGAGACAGCCTGGCCATCATTATGCCATTCGTGCAGGTCGGAACTTACCCGACAAGGAATTTCGCTACCTTAGGACCGTTATAGTTACGGCCGCCGTTTACTGGGGCTTCGATCAGGAGCTTCTCTTTCGATTACACCATCAATTAACCTTCCAGCACCGGGCAGGCATCACACCCTATACGTCCACTTTCGTGTTTGCAGAGTGCTGTGTTTTTAATAAACAGTTGCAGCCAGCTGGTATCTTCGACCGGTTCAACCTTCAGGGGCAAGCCCTTACAATCTACGCCGGCGCACCTTCTCCCGAAGTTACGGTGCTATTTTGCCTAGTTCCTTCACCCGAGTTCTCTCAAGCGCCTGAGTATTCTCTACCTGACCACCTGTGTCGGTTTTCAGTACGGTTTAGTAAAGCCTTTCGCTTAGTGGCTTTTCCTGGAAGTGTGGTATCAGTTACTTCAGCTCCGTAGAGCCTCGTCATCATCTCTCAGTGTTAAGGAAGTCCGGATTTGCCTAAACTTCCCACCTACCAACTTAAACGTGCATATCCAACAGCACGCTAACCTAACCTGCTCCGTCCCCACATCGCAGCTTTACCAAGTACGGGAATATTAACCCGTTTCCCATCGACTACGCTTTTCAGCCTCGCCTTAGGGGCCGACTCACCCTGCCCCGATTAACGTTGGACAGGAACCCTTGGTCTTCCGGCGAACGGGTTTTTCACCCGTTTTATCGTTACTTATGTCAGCATTCGCACTTGTGATACGTCCAGCAGCCCTCTCGAACCACCTTCATCCGCTTACACAACGCTCCCCTACCCAACAGACTTACGTCTGATGCCGCAGCTTCGGTGCTATATTTGAGCCCCGTTACATCTTCCGCGCAGGCCGACTCGACTAGTGAGCTATTACGCTTTCTTTAAATGATGGCTGCTTCTAAGCCAACATCCTAGCTGTCTAAGCCTTCCCACTTCGTTTCCCACTTAATATAGACTTTGGGACCTTAGCTGGCGGTCTGGGTTGTTTCCCTCTCCACGACGGACGTTAGCACCCGCCGTGTGTCTCCTGAGTATCACTCTTCGGTATTCGTAGTTTGCATCGGGTTGGTAATCCGGGATGGACCCCTAGCCGAAACAGTGCTCTACCCCCGAAGGTGTCCGCTCAAGGCTCTACCTAAATAGATTTCGGGGAGAACCAGCTATCTCCCGGTTTGATTGGCCTTTCACCCCCAGCCACAAGTCATCCGCTAATTTTTCAACATTAGTCGGTTCGGTCCTCCAGTTAGTGTTACCCAACCTTCAACCTGCCCATGGCTAGATCACCGGGTTTCGGGTCTATACCTTGCAACTCAACGCCCAGTTAAGACTCGGTTTCCCTTCGGCTCCCCTATTCGGTTAACCTCGCTACAAAATATAAGTCGCTGACCCATTATACAAAAGGTACGCAGTCACCCTTGCGGGCTCCCACTGCTTGTACGTACAAGGTTTCAGGTTCTATTTCACTCCCCTCACCGGGGTTCTTTTCGCCTTTCCTTCACAGTACTGGTTCACTATCGGTCAATCAGGAGTATTTAGCCTTGGAGGATGGTCCCCCCATCTTCAAACAGGATATCACGTGTCCCGCCCTACTTCTCGTTAGCTTAGTACCACGACCTGGACTTCGAGTACGGGGCTATCACCCTGTATCGCCAAGCTTCCCAGCTTGTTCCTCTGTCTCTATCGCTATCACTAACAGGCTCTTTCGCTTTCGCTCGCCGCTACTCACAAAATCTCGGTTGATTTCTTTTCCTCGGGGTACTTAGATGTTTCAGTTCTCCCGGTTCGCCTCACTTACCTATGAATTCAGTAAGTGATAGTAGATTCTTCATCTACTGGGTTTCCCCATTCGGACATCTTGGATTAAACGCCTCTTATCGACTCATCCAAGCTTTTCGCAGATTAGCACGTCCTTCTTCGCCTCTGATTGCCAAGGCATCCACCTTGTACGCTTTGTCACTTAGCCATACAACCTCAAGTATTCTTAGGATGAACAATCTGATGAAGATAAAATCGAATTTAAAGTTAAAATTCACTTTACATCATAGATTGACGCTAAAAACACGTTAGGTTTGTTAGCCGTAACAGTTAATTTATTCAGAATCATTGCCTTTTATCAATGACCCTTACTCAGACTTTCTTGAAAGTCTCGTTTTCA
>NZ_KE952610.1:0-83052 GCF_000466335.1 Aggregatibacter sp. oral taxon 458 str. W10330
TTATAGCCAGACTTTGGCTGGCTATAATAAAAAAGAAGATGGTTTGGAAACCATCTTCTTTTTTTAAGTCTGATTCATAAATATCTACGCCTGAATAAATGAAGTTTTACCCCTTGAGTTACGCAGATAATTTTAATGACATCTATTTTTTCATTTCAAATTCAATCAACATAATCAAAATATGAATCACTTTAATATGCACTTCTTGAATCCGATCGGCATAACCAAAATGCGGCACGCGAACTTCCACATCGGCTAAGCCCGCCATTTTTCCGCCGTCTTTGCCGGTTAGCACAATCACCTTCATGCCTTTTTCTTTGGCAACCTGAATGGCATTTAAAATATTCACGGAATTGCCCGAAGTTGAAAGTGCAAATAACACATCGCCTTGTTGACCGACTGCCTCAATATAACGGGAAAACACATATTCATAACCAAAATCGTTACCTACACAACTTAAGTGGCTGACATCCGAAATGGCAATGGCAGGATATCCCGGGCGATTTGCGCGGTAACGTCCGGTGAGCTCTTCAGCAAAATGCATGGCGTCACAATGAGAACCACCGTTACCACAAGAAAGTACCTTTCCGCCCTGTTTAAACCGATCGGCAATTAATAATGCCGCCTGTTGCACCGCCTGAATATTTTTTTCATCTGATAAAAACGCGTTTAATACGGTTGCCGCCTCGTCTAATTCAGCTTTAATTTGGTCAAAATACATCCCGTCCTCCTGATATAAAAAAATTAACGAATTGTAATCAAATTTAGCCTATTGCTCAATAACAACCTCCTTTTTAGGGTTCAATGTAGCCGTCTATGATTTGCTTTCCGAAGTGGGCATTTGTCGTTATAATGAAAAAATTGATCTTAATTTTTTACAGGCAATATCATGCAATTAATTCGTGGGCTCTCTAAGGTATCGCAATGTTTGTCGAGTTGTGTTTTGACTATCGGCAATTTTGACGGGGTACATTTAGGCCATCAAGCGATTTTGCGCCATTTACGCCAAAAAGCCGACGAACTGAATTTGCCCATGGCGGTGATGTTATTCGAACCGCAACCGCGAGAATTTTTTCTAGGTGACAAAGCCCCTGCTCGCCTTATGCGTTTACGCGATAAATTGTATTATCTTAAACAAGCCGGTGTGGATGTGGTTATCATCGCAAAATTCGACCGCACTTTTGCCGATTTACCGGCGCAGCAATTTATTGAAGATTGGCTGGTACGCAAATTAAACGTGAAATTTTTAAGCATTGGTGATGATTTTAAATTCGGTGCCAAACGCCAAGGTAATTTTGCGCTGTTGCAACAAGCTGGGGAAAAGTTTGGTTTTACTGTAGAAGACAGTCGAAGCTTTTGCTTAGATGAATTGAGAATTAGTAGCACAGCGATACGCGAAGCGTTAGCGTATGACGATTTAACATTGGCGGAAAAATTACTTGGACGTCCTTATCGTATTTTAGGTCGCGTGATTCATGGCAATCAGCTTGGTCGCACCATCGGCTTTCCGACTGCGAATATTCGCTTGCATCGTCAGGTGAATCCGGTCAAAGGCGTGTATGCCGTCAAAGTGCGGTTAAAATCCGGCGCGTTTTTTAATGGGGTCGCGAATATCGGCACCCGTCCGACCATCAACGGTGTGAATCAATTATTAGAAGCGCATTTATTTGATTTTCAAGGCGATCTTTATGGCCAATGGTTGGATGTCGAACTCTGTCATAAAATCCGCAATGAAATGAAATTTCCCTCTTTTGACGATTTAAAAGCACAAATTGCGAAGGATGTAGAAACGGCGAAAAACATCTTTAAAACCGACCGCACTTTATAGAACACAAATTTTAATTTTTACATAACACTGGAATATAAAATGACTGATTATAAAAATACCCTTAACCTCCCTGAAACGGGCTTTCCAATGCGTGGCGATTTAGCCAAGCGCGAGCCTGTGATGTTGAAAAACTGGTATGAGAAAAATCTCTATCAAAAAATTCGTGAAACTTCAAAAGGCAAAAAATCCTTTATTTTGCATGATGGCCCTCCGTATGCGAACGGCAACATTCATATCGGCCATGCCGTGAATAAAATTCTGAAAGATATTATCGTGAAATCCAAAACCGCGTTAGGTTTTGACTCTCCTTATATTCCGGGTTGGGACTGTCACGGTTTGCCGATTGAATTAAAAGTAGAAGGCTTAGTGGGCAAACCGAATGAGAAAATTTCTGCGGCTGAATTCCGCCAAAAATGTCGTGAATATGCCGCAGAACAAGTAGAAGGACAGAAAAAAGATTTTATCCGTTTAGGTGTGTTGGGCGATTGGGATAACCCTTATTTAACGATGAACTTCAACACCGAAGCAAACATCATCCGTACACTCGGTAAAGTGATTGCTAACGGCCACTTATACAAAGGCTCCAAACCGGTGCACTGGTGTTTGGATTGCGGTTCTTCTTTGGCTGAAGCGGAAGTGGAATACGAAGACAAAGTTTCTCCATCCATTTATGTTCGTTTCCCGGCGGTAAGTGCGGTAGAAATTGAAGAGAAATTTAACGCAGTAGGCAAAGGCCATGGCAAATTATCTGCAGTCATTTGGACAACAACGCCTTGGACAATGCCCTCTAACCGTGCGATTGCGGTAAATGCAGACTTAGAATACAACTTAGTACAACTTGGCGATGAGCGTGTGATTTTAGCTGCTGAATTAGTTGAATCCGTAGCGAAAGCCGTGGGTGTAGAACAAGTTGAAATTTTAGGGGCAGTAAAAGGTCAAGCGCTTGAGTTAGCACGCTTTAACCATCCGTTCTATGATTTCACTGTACCAGTAATTTTAGGTGATCACGTGACCACTGATGGCGGTACAGGTTTAGTTCACACCGCACCAGACCACGGTTTAGACGACTTTATTGTTGGACAAAAATATAATTTACCAATGGCGGGGCTTGTATCTAATGACGGGAAGTTTATTTCGACCACTGAATTCTTCGCAGGCAAAGGTGTATTTGAAGCCAATCCATTGGTTGTTGAAAAATTACAAGAAGTGGGCAACTTATTAAAAGTGGAAAAAATCAAACACAGCTACCCACACTGCTGGCGTCACAAAACCCCAATTATTTTCCGTGCGACACCACAATGGTTTATCGGTATGGAAACAAAAGGCTTACGCCAACAAGCCTTAGGCGAAATCAAAGGTGTACGTTGGATTCCGGATTGGGGTCAAGCTCGTATCGAAAAAATGGTGGAAAATCGTCCTGACTGGTGTATTTCCCGTCAACGTACTTGGGGTGTGCCAATGACCTTATTCGTGCACAAAGAAACCGAAGAGCTTCATCCGCGTACCTTAGAGTTACTTGAAGAAGTGGCTAAACGTGTAGAGAAAGCCGGTATTCAAGCATGGTGGGATTTAGACGAAAAAGAATTATTAGGTGCAGATGCGGAAACCTATCGCAAAGTGCCTGATACCCTTGACGTATGGTTTGACTCAGGATCAACCTATTCTTCTGTTGTGGCGAATCGTCCGGAATTTAACGGTCAAGATATCGATATGTATTTGGAAGGTTCCGACCAACACCGTGGTTGGTTTATGTCTTCTTTAATGCTTTCTACCGCAACAGACAGCAAAGCACCATATAAACAAGTATTAACCCATGGCTTCACCGTGGATGGTCAAGGCCGTAAGATGTCAAAATCCATCGGCAACATCGTGACGCCACAAGAAGTGATGGACAAATTCGGTGGCGACATTTTACGTTTATGGGTGGCATCTACCGACTATACCGGTGAAATGACCGTTTCCGATGAAATCTTAAAACGTGCGGCAGACAGCTATCGTCGTATTCGTAACACGGCACGTTTCTTGTTAGCGAACTTAAACGGTTTTGATCCGCAACGTGATGCGGTTAAACCGGAAGAAATGATGAGTTTGGATCGTTGGGCGGTTGCTTGTGCGTTAGATGCACAAAAAGAAATTAAAGATGCTTATGATAACTATCAATTCCACGCCGTAGTGCAACGCTTAATGCGTTTCTGTTCTGTGGAAATGGGCTCGTTCTACCTTGATATTATCAAAGACCGTCAATACACCACCAAAGCGGACAGCCTTGCCCGTCGTAGTTGCCAAACCGCCTTATGGCACATTGCCGAAGCGTTGGTACGTTGGATGGCACCAATCCTTTCCTTCACCGCAGATGAAGTGTGGGGTTATTTGCCACAAACTGCGACCGCACGTGCAGAATTCGTCTTCACTGAAGAATTCTACGAAGGCTTATTTGGTTTAGGCGAGAATGAAAAATTAGACGATGCTTACTGGCAACAACTGATCAAAGTTCGTTCTGAAGTAAATCGCGTGTTAGAAATCGCCCGTAACGACAAAGTGATCGGTGGCGGTTTGGAAGCAGAAGTGACGGTTTACGCTAACGATGAATATCGTGCCTTGTTGGAGCAATTAGGCGATGAATTACGTTTCGTGTTGATTACGTCAAAAGCAGAAGTGAAAGCATTAGCAGATAAACCGGCAGATGTGGCTGTTGGCGAGCTAGAGGGGATTGCAGTAAGCGTTGCCCGTTCTCAAGGCGAAAAATGCCCGCGCTGCTGGCATTATTCCGATAAAATCGGCGTGAACCCTGAACATCCGACACTTTGCCCGCGTTGCGTAGAAAACGTTGCAGGCAACGGCGAAGTGAGACGTTTCGCTTAAGGCGCTCTTTCCGCATTGGCCGATTTACCTCGGTCAATGCGCCAGTCAAAATGAAGAAAGGATAAGTCGATAGGCTTATCCTTTTTTAGTCGCATAAAAAAGCTGAGTTCAATTTTAGTCGAACTCAGCTTGAAACATTAAAGAGCGGTGGCTTTTACGCCTATTTTTATCCGCAATTAAGCTTGACCTTTAACCGCTTTTAAACCTAAGAACGGTGCCGGTGTGCCAGCGCGTTCTAATGCTTCTTCGATACGGATTAATTGGTTGTATTTCGCAATACGGTCAGAACGGCTCATAGAACCGGTTTTGATTTGACCTGCTGCGGTACCCACTGCTAAGTCAGCGATAGTCGCATCTTCGGTTTCACCTGAACGGTGAGAGATCACAGCGGTATAACCCGCATCTTTTGCCATTTTAATTGCAGCCAAGGTTTCGGTTAAAGAACCGATTTGGTTGAATTTGATTAAGATGGAGTTTGCGATACCTTTTTCGATACCTTCTTTTAAGATTTTGGTGTTGGTTACGAATAGGTCGTCGCCCACTAATTGAACGCGGTCGCCTAACACTTTAGTTTGGTATGCGAAGCCTTCCCAGTCAGATTCATCTTGACCGTCTTCGATAGACACGATTGGGTATTGTTTAGTTAATTCTTCAAGATAGTGCGTGAACTCTTGAGAAGTGAATGAACGACCTTCGCCTTTCATTTCGTATTTGCCGGTTTCTTTGTTATAGAACTCAGAAGATGCGCAGTCCATGGCTAAAGTCACGTCTTTACCTAATACATAACCTGCTTTTTCTACCGCTTCTTTGATACAGGCTAACGCGTCAGCGTTAGAGGCTAAGTTTGGTGCGAAGCCACCTTCATCACCAACCGCTGTGCTCATGCCTTTAGATTTTAATACTTTCGCAAGGTTGTGGAACACTTCTGCACCGATACGAAGTGCTTCACGTAATGTTTTCGCACCAACCGGTTGAATCATAAACTCTTGGATATCCACGTTGTTGTCGGCGTGTTCACCACCGTTGATGATGTTCATCATTGGTAATGGCATAGCGTAAACGCCTGGCGTGCCGTTAAGTTCTGCGATGTAAGCGTAAAGTGGTAAACCTTTAGACGCTGCGGCTGCTTTTGCGTTTGCTAAGGATACCGCTAAGATGGCGTTTGCACCGAAGTTAGATTTGTTCTCCGTGCCGTCTAAATCGATCATGATTTGGTCGATTTCCGCTTGATTAGACGCCTCTTTACCAAGAATGGCTTCAGCAATCGGGCCGTTTACTGCGGCAACCGCTTTTAATACGCCTTTACCTAAGAAACGGGATTTGTCGCCGTCACGTAATTCTAAGGCTTCGCGAGAACCGGTCGATGCACCTGATGGCGCCGCTGCAAGACCGACGAATCCGCCTTCTAAATGCACTTCGGCTTCCACTGTTGGGTTACCACGAGAGTCGATAATTTCGCGACCAATGACTTTAACGATTTTTGCCATTTTATTTTCCTCATTAAGTTAATTAAAACGGGTTAGTTTGCTCTAAAAATGTCGGTATCATAAAGCTATTTTGTTCTTTTGTCTTGCAAAAACTACAGACAAATTGATTTTACGCCATGTTTTCCGCCAACTTAAGTGCGGTTCAATTTTAAGATAAATTTTTCGAGATAGTGCGCCATGAATTTAAACGAAATAGCCTGTTATTCGGCAAAATATTGCAGTAAGTTTTTCACCGCACTTTGCCAGTCTTGCGCCTTGGTTACGGCGGAAATCACGGCAATGCTGCCCACCCCGGTGGCTAAAATATCGGGGAAATGTGAGGCATTAATACCGCCGATGGCGACGGTCGGCATCTTGCCTAGGTTTTTCACCTGTACGGCTAAATTGGCAATGCCTTGAGGGGCGGAAGGTATCTCTTTGGTTTGCGTCGGGAAAATATGCCCGAGGGCAACATAGGAAGGGCGCAACGGTAACACCAGATCGATTTCTTCTTGATTGTGGGTGGAAACACCAAGACGTAGCCCCGCTTGTTGGATGGCGTTTAAATCGGCGGTAAGTAGATCCTCTTGCCCAAGATGGACGCCGTAAGCCTGATACTTAATTGCCAACTGCCAAAAATCATCTACAAATAACCGCACTTGATGTTGTTTTGCTAAGGCAATGCAGCGGGCGATTTCCTCTTCTGCTTGTTCCGCAGAACGATCTTTAATGCGAATTTGTAAAGTTTTCACTCCTGCATGAATGAGTCGTTCAATCCATTCGTAACTGTCCACGATGACATACAAGCCCAACTTAAATTCGGTGGGCGCAAAAGGGGTTTTGGGTGGGATGATTTCGGATAAATGAGATAACGATACGGCCATAGCAAACTCCAATTAAGTTGACATGAATGAAATAGCAACAACAGTGCAAGTGCGGTCAGACATTGAGGCGTTTTTCTCTTTTAAAACAAACCGCACTTTTTCATCTGTTCCACCACCTGCGCTACCTCAATTTGCGCCATCAAATGTTTTCCCTTTAACTTCGTTGCCCAAGGCAACTGCGCAGACGGTTTGCCAAATTCCTTTTGCACATTTTTTTCATACACCGACACCACATTGGCAAGATTGCGATAAGGGCCCGTACGCAACGGGTTGTGGTAAGCATATAAACCGATAACCGGCGTGCCTTGCGTCGTTGCAATATGCGCCGGGCCGGAATCCGGTGAAAGCACCAAATCCACCTGCCGGATTAATGCTGCAAGCTGTGGAAGCGTTAACTTGCCTGCGGCATTGGTTGGCGCAAAGTGACATAAGCCCTGAATTTGCTCAATCATCGCCAGTTCACGCGACGCGGGTGAACTGCACAAAATCACGTTCACATTATGTTGGTGGGCAATATTGGCTACTTCCGCATAACGTTCTACTAACCAGTCTTTTTCGGGCTTACTGGAACAAGGGGAAATCAGCAAATTCTTACGGGTTGGATCAATGTATTGGCGCGCCGTGATCAAATCCTCCTCCGCTACCGGTAAATCCCATTGCGGTTCTGTGCAAGGCACACCCAAATAGTCCACAAACGCCATAAAGCCGTCTAACACATGAGGATTGGTCGGATCTTGAATCTTGCGATGGGTAAACAACCACTGCCCTTCCCGCGCCCGTTGTTTACCGAAACCGATACGATATTTCGCCTTAATCCCCAGGGATAAAATTGACGCACGAAATGCCGTTTGCATATTTAACAACGCATCAAATCGACGATCTTTCAACTGTCGCCACAACTGACACAACCCACGCCAACCGCTTTTTTTGTCATACACCACAAACTCCACCCCCGACACATGACGAAACAACTGCGCTTCCGCTTTTCCGATAACCCATGTTATGTGGGTGCTTGGCCAATAACGCTGAATCTGTTGCACCGCCGCCAACGCATGACAAACATCGCCAATGGCGGACAAACGTAAAATACAAAGGGATTGCGGAGGTTGGGTGAAAAGCGGCATAGATCTCTCGTTGATGTTGAATTTGGGAATTGCGTTATTTTAAAGTAGAATGCGCCCATCCGCTATCTCATTTTCAAGGTCGCAAAATGCTTGAATATCAACTGAAAAACGACTTTTTTCTGTTTAATTTTGAACACCCGGAACCCCATCAGGAAGACTTTTTTAACGCCGATTTTTGGCGCCGACAAAACCGCATTTTAGGATCGGCACAAGGGCGCGGCACCACATGGTTTTTACACTCGGCAGATCGCTTCGGTGTAAACACCGCGCTGCGTCATTATTACCGTGGTGGCTTATGGGGCAAGTTCAACAAGGATCGTTACCTTTTTCAGCAGCTACAAAATACTCGTAGCATTGCTGAATTTAACCTGTTAAATCAATTACATCAGGCGGGACTACCGGTGCCAAAACCCATTGGGGCACGGGTTCGTAAAGGCAACTTGGGAGTCTGTTATCAAGCTGATTTGCTGAGCGAAAAAATCGAAAATGCCCAAGATCTGACCGCACTTTTGCAGACACAACGTCTTACCGCCGACCAATGGCGACAAATCGGCGGATTAATCCGTCAATTACACGATTTACAAATTTGTCACACCGATCTCAACGCACACAACATTCTGTGCCAACAAATAGAAGGCGGGACAAAATTTTGGCTCATTGATTTTGATAAGTGCGGTGAAAAATCGGGAAGTTTTTGGAAGGAAGGCAATTTGCAACGATTACAACGTTCCTTTAACAAAGAAGTAGAACGTATGCACATTCAATTTGACGGGCAACATTGGCAGCACTTAATGGAAGGTTATTCACAAAAATAATCACTGAATTGGCAACAAAAACGGTAGGTACATTGACCTACCGTTTTTTATTTCAACTGTCGAGCTTAATTAGCAATCCTGCTTACCATACGCCTCTTGACGTAAAATGGCACGGACGGCTGCATCAAACTCTGCCAACACATGATCGGCATTTTTCGGATCTGTGCCACGCGCATCAAGATAGAACTTGATTTTCGGTTCAGTACCGGACGGACGCGCAATCAGGCGGCTGCCGTTTTCCAAGACGAAGACCAAAATGTCGCTTTGACGGTCGGTTTTGGTGTGGTCGATAAATTGTGCCACATTGAAACCACCGATTTGGCTTGGCGGGTTGTTACGAAGTGCGGTCATTAATTTGCCGATTTCAGACAAATCACTCACACGAATAGAAATTTGTCCGCTCACATAAGCACCAAATTCTTTGGTGAATTCCTCTGCATAATCTGCCAAGGTTTTGCCTTGTTTCTTCAAGCTACGCACTAAATCCAAGAACACGATAGCGGCTGAAATACCGTCTTTATCACGTACTTTGTCCGGATCCACCAAATAACCCAACGCTTCTTCAAAACCGAATAACAAGCCTTGGACTTTACCGATATATTTGAAGCCGGTAAGGGTTTCTTGGGATTCAAAACCATAACGTTTCGCAATCTCTGCCAAGGCAGGCGAGGACACAAGAGAACAAGCCAATACGCCTTTTTTACCTTGTGCTTGATATTGTTTCGCCAAATACCAACCCAAGAAACAACCTACCACATTGCCGTGCAATGGTTTCCAGTTGCCTTCAGCATCCGGCACTGCCACCGCTAAACGGTCAGCATCCGGGTCATTGGCAATAATAAATTCGGCATTGTTTGCTTTTGCCACTTGAATCGCTAAATCTAACGCGCCTTTTTCTTCCGGGTTAGGGAAGTTCACGGTTGGGAAAGTGCCGTCCGGCCAGACTTGTTCAGCAACGATGTGCGGTTGTGGTAAGCCTGCTTTTGTCAACGTTTTGCTCAACACTTCATAGCCCACGCCGTGCATGGCGGTGTAAACATAGTTAATGTCGGTTTGCGGTTCTTTCGCAAGTGCGGCAGTTTTGGCAATATAAGCGTCCACCACGGTATCATCTAGCACAACGTAATCTTGGCTGCGCGGTAAATCTTTCACACTGCCTGCCGCGACTTTATCAATTAACGTAGCAATGTCTTTGTCTGCCGGAGATACAATTTGTCCGCCACCGTTGGCTTTGCCCAAATAAACTTTATAGCCGTTATCTTCCGGTGGGTTGTGGCTGGCTGTCACCATGACGCCTGCGGTAGTATCAAAATATTGAATAGCATAAGCCAACACCGGGGTTGGTAATTTGCGTGGTAATAAATAGGCTTTAATGCCGGCGCCCGCCATGATTTCAGCGGTATCGCGCGCAAATACATCGGAGTTTTTACGGCCGTCATAGCCAATCACGATGGAAGGCTGTTTGTCATACCCTTTTAAATACTCAGCCAACCCGCCGGCGGCTTGTGCCACCAACACACGATTCATCCCCATGGAACCGGCTTGCAGGCGACCGCGTAAACCGGCAGTACCGAATTGTAAACGTCCGTCAAAACGGGCAGCCAGTTCAGCTTCGGATTTTGCATCGCCACCTTTTGCCGCGCTTAAAAGTGCGGTTAATTCTGCGTGCGTTTCAGCGTCCGGATCTTGGTTTAACCAATTTTGTGCTATCTCGAAAAGTGTTGTCATCATGTTTTCCTTCTAGAAAATCAAATATTAAAAATACCTGTTAGACTATCTAAAAAATACTGAAAGTAAAACGTTTATTTCCGATTAATTACAACATTTTGATCTATTTCATAAATTCCCCCAAAGACGATCAAGGTCTTCGCCAACCCCAAACAACATGGCAGAAAATAAAGGCATTTTTTCTTTATCAGAAAGGCTTTTTTTGCTATAACTGAGTGAGCTTTTTTAATTAATCTTAGGAGATCTATCATGGAATTAGTGTTTATTCGTCACGGTTTTAGTGAATGGAATGCAAAAAACTTATTTACCGGTTGGCGTGATGTGAATTTAACCGAACGTGGCGTAGAGGAAGCCAAAGCAGCAGGCAAAAAATTGTTGGATGCCAATTTTGAATTCGATATTGCTTTCACGTCTGTTTTAACTCGTGCAATCAAAACCTGTAATATCGTGTTGGAAGAATCTCACCAATTATGGATTCCACAAGTGAAAAATTGGCGTTTAAACGAACGCCACTACGGTGAGCTACAAGGTTTAGACAAAAAAGCCACTGCGGAAAAATACGGTGATGAGCAAGTTCACATTTGGCGCCGTTCTTACGACACATTACCACCATTATTGGATCCGAAAGACCCAAATTCTGCCCACAATGATCGTCGCTACGCAAACCTACCGGCTGATGTTATTCCGAATGGTGAAAACTTGAAAGTGACTCTAGAACGTGTACTTCCGTTCTGGGAAGACCAAATCGCACCGGCATTATTAAGCGGCAAACGCGTTTTAGTGGTGGCGCACGGTAACTCTTTGCGCGCACTGGCAAAACACATTGAAGGCATTTCCGATGCGGATATCATGGATTTAGAAATCCCAACCGGTCAGCCATTAGTTTATAAATTAGACGATAACCTAAAAGTGGTCGAAAAATTCTATTTATAATTTTCACGAAATTTGCCATAAAAAATCACCGCACTTTCATCACAAAAGTGCGGTGAATAATAAAAAGTGCGGTTGTTTATCATAGCCGCTTTATTTTATGATTACGCCTTAATTTGGCTTTTTAAGAAGTCAATCAATTGCTCTTTCGCAATCATTTGTTTCTCACCGCTACGACGATTTTTGTATTCGATTTCGCCGTTCGCTAGGTTTTTCTCACCGATGACGACCATGTGCGGCACACCGATAAGCTCCATATCCGCAAACATCACGCCAGGACGCTCTTTACGATCATCAAAAATCACTTCCACGCCTTGCGCCAATAAAGTGCGGTATAACTCTTCAGCGAATGCTTGCACGCTTTCTGATTTATGCATATTCATCGGCACAATCGCTACCGTAAACGGCGCCATCGCATCACTCGGCCAAATAATACCGCGTTCATCATGATGTTGTTCAATGGCGGCTGCCACAACGCGGGTCACACCAATACCATAGCAGCCCATGGTGACTACCGTAGGACGACCGTCTTCACCTTGCACTGTCGCGTTCATTGCGTTGGAATATTTATCACCCAATTGGAAGATATGGCCGACTTCAATACCACGCTTAATTAACAATGTGCCTTTGCCATCCGGGCTTGGGTCGCCTTCCACCACGTTACGAATATCCGCCACTTTTGGCAACGACACATCGCGTTCCCAGTTAATGTTGAAATAATGCTTACCGTCAATGTTGGCACCGGCACTGAAATCAGACATGATCGCCACGCTGCGATCAATGATCACAGGAATATTTAAATTGACCGGCCCAAGGGAACCTACGCCTGCGCCAATCTTGGCTTTAATGGCGGCTTCATCAGCAAATTCAAATGGGGAAGACACTTCTGCCAATTTTTCTGCTTTGACTTCATTTAATTCGTGATCGCCACGAATGATTAACGCCACTAACGGCTGTTCTTCACTGGCCCCTTTTACAATCAAGGTTTTAACGGTTTTCTCAATCGGTTGATTAAATTGCGCGACAAGCTCCGCAATGGTTTTCGCATTCGGTGTATCCACCAATTCCATCGCTTTAGTTGGTGCGGCACGCTCGCCGACAGCCACGGCTTCAGCAAGTTCGATGTTGGCCGCATAATCAGATTCCGTAGAGAAAATCACATCATCTTCGCCGCTGTTTGCCAACACTTGGAATTCATGAGACGCACTACCACCGATAGAACCGGTATCCGCTTGCACGGCACGGAAATCCAACCCTAAGCGGGTAAAAATATTGCTATAAGTTTGGTACATCACCTCATAGGTTTGCTGCAAACTTTCTTTATCCATGTGGAAAGAATAAGCATCTTTCATGATAAATTCGCGGCTACGCATCACACCGAAACGTGGACGCACTTCGTCACGGAACTTGGTTTGAATATGATATAAATTGAGGGGAAGTTGACGGTAAGAAGTCACTTCACGACGCATTAAATCGGTAATCGCTTCTTCATTGGTCGGGCCGATCACGAAACTCCGTTCGCCACGGTCGGTGAAACGCAATAATTCCGGGCCATACTGATCCCAACGACCGGACTCTTGCCACAATTCTGCCGGTTGCACCACAGGCATTTTAATCTCGATAGCACCGCTTTTATTCATTTCTTCACGAATGATGTTTTCCACTTTTTGTAGCACGCGCCAACCGGTTGGCATCCAGTTATAAAGCCCGGAAGCTAGGGGGCGAATCATGCCCGCACGCAACATGAGTTGATGGCTAACAATCGCCGCTTCTGCCGGGGTTTCTTTTAAGGTGGATAATAAATATTTACTTGTACGCATTGAATTACCTATAATTCCAAGAATTTAAAAATACGAGAAAAAATTGGCGTTAGTGTATCTAATGCGCACGCAAAAGCAAAGAAGAAATCAGGTTTCACGCCTTATAATCCCCGCTAAAAATGCCAATTTAACTCCCAAAAAAGGAATTATCATGTCAGCCCTTTATCAAGCCCTTCCCGCCGTCGATAAATTACTCAAAACCCCGCAAGGTGAACAATTCGTGGCAGAATTTGGTCATAGTGCCACTGTCAGTGTGTCTCGCGAGATGTTGCAACAAGCGCGCGAACATATAAAACGCCATGAAAATCTACCGCACTTTTTGCAAACCGATGAGGCGACCTTTCAGTACATCCGCCAACAATTATTGTTACAACAACAAGTGAACATTAAGAGCGTACATAATTTAACCGGCACGGTATTACACACCAATCTTGGACGCGCGTTGTGGTCACCAGCGGCACAACAAGCGGCTCTAGACGCTATGCAGGGCAATGTCGCGTTGGAATATGATTTAGCGGCTGGCGAGCGGAGCCATCGGGACAACTACATCAGCGACTTACTGCAACAACTCACAGGCGCCGAAGCGGCCTGTGTGGTGAACAACAACGCCGCAGCGGTATTACTGATATTGGCGACTTTCGCGCAGGGGAAAGAGGTGATCATCTCCCGTGGTGAATTGATTGAAATCGGCGGTGCTTTCCGCATTCCCGACATCATGGCACAGGCGGGTTGTAAACTGGTGGAAGTGGGCACCACCAACCGTACCCATTTAAAAGATTATCGCAACGCAATTAACGAAAATACCGCCTTTTTAATGAAAGTTCACAGCAGTAACTACCAAATTTGTGGTTTCACGCATTCTGTTGACGAACAAGCACTGGCAGAATTAGGCAAAGAATTTGGCATTCCGGTCATCACGGATTTAGGCAGCGGCGCGTTAATTGATTTGAAACAATTTGACTTGCCGGAAGAACCCACGGTACAAGAAAAATTGCAACAGGGTCTGGATTTGATTTCCTTCTCCGGCGACAAACTGCTTGGCGGGCCACAGGCGGGCATTATCGTGGGTAAAAAAGCATTGATTCAACAGCTACAAGCCCATCCGCTTAAACGCGTGCTACGTTGCGACAAAGTCACCCTTGCCGGGCTGGAAGCCACTTTACGTTTGTATTTGCAACCGGAAAAAATTACCGAAAAACTGACCGCACTTCATCTGCTCACCCAGACTATCGCCCAATTACAAGCACAAGCAGAACAACTGAAAGTGCGGTTGGAAAATCGTTTAAATGCAGATTACGTTATTGCGATCGAACCAAGCGAAGCGCAGGTTGGTAGTGGTTCTCAGCCGCTGGCACGGATTCCGTCAATCGCGGTCACCATTGCGCCGGCAACAGAAAAAATGCCGACAAAAATCACCGCACTTTTCGCCCGTTTATTGGCGCTACCGCAACCGGTTATCGGGCGCATTGAACGGGATAAAATTTGGTTAGATTTACGCAGTTTGGCGAGCCTTGATCGCCTTCTAGATAGCTTGGAGACATTATGATTATTGTCACATCCGGACACGTTGACCACGGCAAAACCGCACTATTACAAGCCCTCACCGGCACGCATACGGCACATTTACCGGAAGAAAAAAAACGCGGCATGACCATTGATTTGGGCTACGCCTATTTGCCACTAAAAGATCAAATCCTCGGCTTTATTGATGTGCCGGGGCACGAACGTTTTCTTGCCAATATGTTGGCAGGCTTGGGCGGCATCCATTACGCCATGCTTATCGTTGCCGCAGACGAAGGCGTGCAAGCGCAAACCATCGAGCACTTAAACATTTTGAGCTTGTTGCAATTGCAGGAAATCATGGTAGTGATCACCAAAGCCGACCGCGCCGATGCGCAACAAATTCACGCATTAGAACAACAGCTACGCCAACACTATGCCATCTTGGCAAACAGTAAATTCTTCGTCACGTCTGCTACCACCGGTCAGGGCATCGAAACGCTACGCGATTATTTGGCGCAGTTGCCGGAACTATCGGAGACAGAAAAACCGTTCCGTTATGCCATCGACCGTATTTTCACCATTAAAGGTGCCGGCACCGTGGTGACAGGCACCGCATTTGCGGGCAAAGTTACCATTGATGACGAATTGTATTTAAGCAATGGGCAGAAAGTGCGGGTGAAAAATATCCACGCACAAAACGAACAAAGTACAGAAGGCTTGGCGGGGCAACGCCTTGCATTAAATATTAACCTGGATTTTGACCGCACGTTAATTGAGCGCGGCGATTGGTTGTTCTCCCAACCGCCTGCCAAAGCGACAGATCGCGTCACCGTTTGGCTCGAAAACCAGATTCCACTGAACGAAAGCCAATCGGTGCATATTTATCACGCCGCCTCACACACCACGGGCAAGTTGACGTTATTGCAACAACCCAAACTCGCACCTCAGCAACAAGCGCTGGCAGAACTGATTTTAGAACAACCGTTGTTTTTGGCACATGGTGACAAAATTATCTTACGCAACAGCAACTCGACCGCCGTACTCGGTGGCGCAAAAGTGATTGAAATCCATTCACCGAAACGGCATAAGCGCACAGAAGCCCGTTTCGATTATTTGCGCCAACTGATTCAAGCAGAAACAGCCGAAAAACGTACCGCACTTTATCTGCAAAACCATGCGGTAGAAGCCGAACAGTTAATGTGGATTGAACAACTGACAGACTCCCAACTGAACGACATTCTTGAAAAAAATGGTGACATTCGCTTCCAAAGTTGGTGCTTTAATGCCGATTATCGCACGCAACAAACGTCGAAATTATTGACCGCACTTGCGCAATATCACGAACAACATCCCGACCAGCTCGGCTTAGGAAAAGCCCGTTTGTATCGCATTGCGGCACTGAATCAGCCTGAAAAACTGATTTATCATTTTATTGATGAATTATTAGCCGAAAATCAGCTACAACAAACCCGTGGTTGGCTACACACAGCTGATCATAAAATTCAATTTAACGAACAAGAACGCGCATTATGGCAGCAAGTTCTCGAACAATTTGAGCAACATAACGGACAAGCATTGTGGGTGCGTGATCTTGCAGGCTTATTAGGACAGGAAGAAAGCGCTATGCGCAACTTCCTCTACAAAGCCGGTAAATTGGGCTATCTCACCGCTGTGGTAAAAGACCGTTTCTTCCTAACCGAGAACATTTATGCCACAGCCCGTTTAATCAAACAGCTTGTCGCCGGAAAAGAAGGTATATCGGTGAACGAATTACGTGATGCACTACAATTCGGACGTAAAATGACCGTGCAATTGGTAGAATATTTCGACCGCTGTGGCTTCCTGCGTCGCAAAGGCAATATTCACGTATTGCGCGATGCGGACGTGTTTGATTTGTAAAAGTGCGGTAAGTTTTTAAGTTATTTTTAGGTGTTAAAGACTGCAATCAACTCTCTTACTTTGACGCGTTTATGCGGCGCTTGGCTGATGGAGCGTTGTACTTTTAAGCGGCGGATTTTCGCACCTTGGTAGATTTCTCGGGTAAATGCCGTGTCGTGATTGGAAATTACCACTTGGATGTTGCGTTGTTTTATGGTGTCTTTGGCAAGGTTGGCAAGATCGCGTTGGTGGGCGATGGAAAATTCATTGCCGGAATAATTGGTGAAATTGCTGTTTTGTGAAATGGGAGCATAGGGTGGGTCGCAGTAAATGACGCAGTCTTCATCCGCCATTTGGAAGGTTTGTTGAAAATCGGCGCAAATAAAGATCGCACTTTGTGCTTTAGCAGCAAAAAAACGGAGTTCATCTTCCGGGAAATAATGGGTTTTGTAAGCGCCGAAAGGCACATTAAATTCGTTTTTGGCGTTGTAGCGACACAAGCCGTTAAAGCCAAAACGATTTAAATACAGAAATAACACAGCACGTTGGAATACATCGGTACTTTGATTAAATTCTTTACGCTTGCTGTAGTAATAACTTTCTGTGTTGGCATCGGGATGAAAGAAAACCGGTTTGCACGCTTGGATGTAGCCTTCAACGTCCTGTTTGACGATGTTGAATAGGTGGATTAAATCAGGGTTGATGTCTGCCAGAATGTAGCGTTCGAAATGGCTGTTGAGAAATACCGCACCGGCGCCAACAAAAGGTTCGACTAAACAGTGTTTGCGTTTTGGTAATAAGCGGTTGATTTCGTCTGTCAGACGATATTTACCGCCCGCCCATTTGAGAAAGGGGCGGCTTTTGGTTTTTGTTGTGGGTTTAGCGGGTTTAGGCATGGTGATTAGTCAACTTGCGTACAACGATTGATGGCTTCAATCACCTGTTCTTGTGGGATATCCGTCACCACATAAGCCTGTCCAAGGGCTTTGAGGAGTACCAAACGCAATTTACCATTGAGCACTTTTTTATCACGCATCATTAGCGGCAAGTAATCTTGTGCGGTCATGCCATCCGGTGAAACCGTTGGTAAATTGGCGCGGGTTAAAAGTTTTTCTAAACGTGCGACATCATGCGGTGTTAAATCGCCTAATTTTTCTGATAACGCCGCAGCCATCATACAGCCGGCGGATACCGCTTCGCCGTGTAACCAGTTGCCGTAACCTAAATGGGTTTCGATGGCGTGTCCGAACGTGTGACCAAGATTTAATAGCGCACGATCGCCTTTTTCCGTTTCATCGCGCGCTACAATATCCGCTTTTAATTGACAACAACGGGCAATACATTGTTGTAATGCGTTTTGGTCAAGGGCGACTAAGTCATCAATGTGTTGTTCTAGCCATTGGAAAAAGGGGAAGTCTAAAATTGCCCCATATTTTATGACTTCGGCTAAGCCTGCATTGACTTCACGTTTTGGTAAGGTATTTAAAGTGAGTGTATCGACAATCACGGCGGTGGGTTGATAAAACGCGCCGATCATATTTTTGCCTAATTCATGGTTTACCGCCGTTTTGCCGCCCACGGAAGAATCCACTTGGGCTAATAACGTCGTCGGAATTTGAATAAAACGTACGCCACGTTGATAGCTTGCTGCGGCATAGCCTGCTACATCACCGATGACACCGCCGCCTAATGCCACGATCGTGGTATCCCGTCCGTGGTTAGCTTTTAAAAGTGCGGTGAAAATCAGGTTCAAAGAATCCAGGGTTTTGTATTGTTCGCCGTCTGGCAATAACACGTGCTCAACAAGACAACCGATTTTTTCTAAGGTATCCGTCACGGTGGAAAGATAATGTTGTGCAACGGTTGGATTGGTCACGATCATGACTTTATTGCCGGATTGCAGCGGATAGCAATCGGTATTCGTGAGTAATCCGGCACCGATATAAATCGGGTAGCTTCTTTCTTTTAATTCAACATTTACACACAACATTTACTTTGCCTTTGAAGTATTTAACCGTTCGTACTAACCGTTGTAGTTGTCAATCAGGTCGATAATTTGTGTCGCCATGACTTTGGCACTTTGCTCGTCAGTTGGTAGAGTGATGTCCGCCACTTCTTCATAGAGCGGATTGCGCACTTTAGCTAAGTCTTCCAACACTTGGCGCGGATCGTCAACATCTTGCAATAGCGGACGTTTTTTATCTCGTTGGGTGCGTTGATATTGTTTCTCTACGGTAGTTTCCAAATAAACTACGATACCGCGTGCGGAAAGATGATTGCGGTTGTCTTTTGATAACACAGCGCCGCCACCGGTTGATAACACGATACCTTGACGTTGCGTTAATTCATTAATGAGACGTTCTTCTCTTTTACGGAACCCTTCTTCGCCCTCAACATCAAAAATCCAACCGATGTCGGCACCGGCACGTTCTTCAATTTCTGCGTCGGTATCGACAAAATCCATGTTAAGTAGTTGTGCAAGTTGGCGACCGATGGTGCTTTTACCTGCCCCCATAGGCCCCACGAGGAAAATATTACGTTTTTCTGCCATTGTTATTCATCTTAAATTTATGTCATCGGAAAAAATGTGATCTTTTAGAAAATAAGAAACGACCGCAAGTGATGATTCATGTGGTCGTGTGAAAGTTTTGAATAAGTGGAAAAGATCACCCCAAAATTGCCCAAGATTATCTCAATAAATCCCTATTCTTTTCAACCTAAACAAGCGATTTATTTCGTTTACCGCCATGTAAATGACAGGTTCATAGTGAATTTATCGTTTTTTTGCCGGTTCGTTGCGTTTATTCTGAGGCGTTACCTGCGATGATTTTTTTAGGCTTTCCGGAAATGCCCCTTGGCGTAAAATATGCGGTGTGACGAAAATCACCAGCTCACGTTTTTGATGGCGTTCACTTTCTTTGCTAAATAAGCGCTTAATGCCCGGAATATCCCCCAACAAAGGCACTTTGTCCACGCCTTTGGTGATGGTATCATGAAAAACACCTCCTAACACGATGGTTTCGCCGTCCTTGGCGAAAACTTGTGTATTAATTTCTTGTTTATCAATGGAAACCACTTCACCCAGGCCGTATGACACACGTCCACCCGGCGCATTTTGACTGACTACTAAATCCAACAAAATTTGTTTATCCTGTGAAATATGCGGTGTCACTTCTAAGCCTAATACGGCTTCGCGAAATTCTACGCTTTGTGTCCCACTTTTTTCATTCACCATAATGTAAGGCAATTCCGTCCCTTGCTTAATGCTGGCACTTTTTTTGTTAGTGGTGAGTAAACGGGGACTGGCGATAATCTCCACATTGTTTTCCCGCTCAAGTGCGGTCAATTCTAAGTCTAAAAGTCGCCCATTGATTTTCGCCACTTGCAGCGCAACAGAACCGACCGGCGTGGTCGCCGTCGGCAAGTTAACGTTTAATTGATGAGTGATATTGTCAAAACCATTACCAGCCAGACTTCCACTGAGGTGATGCGCATTTTCTGTTGGATTAAAAATTCCCCAACGAACCCCTAATTCTTTGAGGCTTTCACCGTTAATGGTTACAATTCGGGCTTCAATGGCGATTTGTTCAATAGGCTTATCTAATTCTTTAATGATCTTTTTTAAATTCGCAATGGCTTTCGGTTCATCTTGAATTAACAATAAATTACTGCGATCGTCAAAACTTAAACTGCCGTTGGGAGAAAGGAGCGAACCACTACCGCCGGTGAGCGATTTCATCACTTCTGAGGCTTTTGCAAAATGCAATTTAATGGTGGCGGTGGTGAGTTGCGTGGGTTGTTCCGTCATCTCGGCAGGCAACGTAAAAGGCGTTTCCATTTGGGTGGCAAATTTGGCCGCGGTCTCAAGTTTGCTTAAATAATAAATACCGTTTTCTTGCCACAAATCCAACTGCTTGATTTTGGCAACAGACCGAAAGAGCTGATCCAAATCCACGTTATCCAGTTGAAGTGAAAGGGTGCCTTGCAATTCATCGTCAATAATTAAATTGACGTTTTGTGCTAATGCCAGCTGTTGCAACGTCGGCACTAATGGTGCTTGCTTCAACCGAATCGAAAACACGCGAGGTTGTTCCGCATGCACGGAAAAGCTCATCACCAGACTCACAAAACATCCGAAAAACAGACCGCACTTTAGGCAGAGGGAAAGCACTAATTTCATCAATCTTCCTTAAAATTTCACTTGAAAAGGGGTGGTTTTCTCACAGTTCGCACTAGTGTCCCAACGTAAAAAATCAATGTGTTGTTTGTCGATTTTAGTAATTTGAATATGCTCGGCAGCAATCAAATCGCCGGGATGGGCAAGGCTGACTTGATTGTCAGCAAGCAAGATGACTTGCCAATCGGTGTGATGTTGTAATACGCCGATCACTTGAATCTGTTCAAAGGCCGTTTGCGGGAAAATGGTTGAAGGTGCAGTGTGGCAGGTTGAATTTGGCGTGCTGTTTTGTTTTTCCGGTGCGGCTTGCGTCGTACTTTGCCGGCGAGTTTTGTCAAAGGGATCTTTCGCTAAACCGGCGTGGCTGATCATCACGCTGATGAATAACCATAACATTTGTCTTACCATTATTTTTCCTCAGGATTGAATTGGAATAACAGTTCGCTAAAAAGGACACTGTCATTATTCGATTCAGTACGTTTTTGCACCTGCCATTCTACTAACGCCAAGCCCGCATTTTCTGTTAAAAGTGCGGTCAAAAATGCACTTAACTCATCAAAATAGCCTTGAACGTGCAGTGTTAACAACGCTGTTTGATGAAAGTCCCACTGGCTATGTTCAATGTGTAATGATTGGGCAAGCTGTTGAATTTGCTGATTAATTGCTGCAAGTTTGCCGGCTAATTTTGGTGTAAGTAAATGCTTATCGGCTTTTTCTTTTAGTGCTGCCAAAATTTTTTGTTGATGCGCTAATGTCGCCTGTTGCATTTCCTGTTGTTCTGTCAGTTGTGCTAATTGTGTCCATTGCTGCCAATAATGTTGTGCCGGCAAAGAAAGTGAGGCAACACCCAGCGCACATAACAAGGCCGTCTGTTGCCAAGCAGCAAGCTGATACCAATGGCTGAATAGGTTTGTCGTCGCCATTTTATCTATCCATTTCATGGGGTTACCTGCAATTTGAGATCAAACTGAAATCGCATTTCTTGCGCTTGCGGTTTAAATTCCGTGAGTTTCACTTCGCTAAATAACGCTTGTTCGGTCAGAAAATGGTTAAGACGATCGAACTCCTCTTGGCTAACACTTTGGCCGGTAAGCGTTAAATGATGCTCCGAAAGCGCCAACGCGGATAGCTCTCCTTGTGTAAGTGGTAACTCAGCTAATTGATTTAACAATAAAAAAAACGTTTCTTTGGTGATTGCTTGGGTCTCTTGGTCATGACGTTGATGATGTCTGATCTGCTGAATGTGTTGTTGTGTAAGTTGTAGCTCACGTTGCAATGCAACGTATTCATGTTGTAATTTTTCCGCCTGTTTTGCGTACTGTTCGGCAGCACGGTATAACCCCACGCTAATCGCCGTACAAAGCACCGCACCTGCCACGCATTTCGTCACCAAGGCTTTGGTTTGTCGGCGGCGTTGCTGTAATCGCCACGGCAACAGATTAATGTCTTTTTTCATCGCCTTTCCTTAACCTATCGGTGCATCGAAAAGTGCGGTGGATTTGGCATACGTATCTTGTTGCCATAAGGCATTACCAAGGGCGATAAGCGGCAATTCCGTTGAGAGACAATGCCAATGATCCGGCACTGCTGTTTCAGTGTCTTCCGTTTGCAAGTAAAAAACGGCTTCCGGTTTTTCGTCATAACGATGGCAATATTGCTCAAAAAGTGCGGTCAAATTTGTCTCTGTTTGGAATAAGGTTTGATTTTGTTGCAGTTTGGGTTGTACGGCTAAGCCGCCTTGTTCATCTTGATATAAGAAAATGGCCTCTGCCGGCAAGGGCTTGCCTAACACATATTCTGCGCCACGTAACAAGGCTTTGGCCATGTTGTCTAACACCTCAATCTGTAGCGGCATAAATTGCTGTAAGTAATCCGTTGCAATTTGTTGGCGAATCGCGAAGATTTCCAAACGGAAACCCTGTTTTAATGGGGTGGCGGCATAGTCATACCAAATCTCCTCAAGCGGCAACGGCAGCTCGTTGGAAAGTGTAAAATGACATTGTTGCTCACATTCCAGCGGGGTGAGATTGTGCGGCAAAATCAGTGTTTTTTGCCAGATATGATGCGGCATGATGGCGGTAATAAATTTATAAGGCGATTTTCTGCGTGCAGGCATAGCAAGCCGGAGATTAAGGGTGGCGGGAAGCTCCAGTAAATCTAATTTTTCCAAACACTCACTATGCGGACGATTGTCCTTATCGAACCAAACCACATCAATAGCGTGATGACGCAACCAGAGGCCGACTTGAATTGAAGGTGTACGTTTTATGAACATAAATTTATCCTGATTCCCCCGATTTCCAACAGTTTTCGCTTTTTCTTTAGGCGCGTAGTCTTTATACTTATTGGCTAACTTTATTTTAATTTTCTTAACCCCCTTTAAGTAAGCGAGAAATTTTCGATGCGGATCGCAAAATTAATATTAAGCACCTTGTTAACCTTATTTATTCTGGGCTGTATTGCTGTCGGCATAGTCTATGTCCAGTTCAAGTCAGAGTTACCCGATGTAGAAAGTTTGAAAACGGTGGAGTTGCAACAGCCGATGCAAATTTACACCTCAGACGGTAAGTTAATTGGTGAAGTCGGTGAACAACGTCGTATCCCGGTAAAATTGGAAAATATTCCTGAAAAATTAATTCAAGCCGTATTGGCAACAGAAGATAGCCGTTTTTATGAACATCATGGGTTGGATCCGATCGGGATCGCGCGAGCATTAATGGTGACGATCAATAAAGGTGGCACCTCTCAAGGGGCAAGTACCATTACACAACAATTAGCGCGAAACTTCTTTTTAACATCAGAAAAAACCTTCACGCGTAAAGCCAAAGAAGCGATTTTAGCGATTGAAATTGAAAATGCGTTAAACAAACAAGAAATTTTAGAGCTGTATCTCAATAAAATTTATCTCGGCTACCGCTCTTACGGCGTTGCAGCTGCGGCAAAAACCTATTTTGGTAAGGAATTAAATCAATTAACTTTATCTGAAATGGCTGTCATTGCCGGTTTGCCAAAAGCCCCTTCCACAATGAATCCGCTTTCCTCACCAAAACGCGCGTTGGAACGTCGCAATGTTGTGTTGTGGCGTATGTTGGATCAAAAATACATCACACAACAAGAATACGATGCTGCCCTAAAAGAGCCGATTGTCGCCAGCTATCATGGTGCGAAATTAGATTTTCGAGCGGATTATGTGACAGAAATGGTGCGTCAGGAAATGGTAAAACGCTTTGGTGAAGAAAATGCCTACACCAAAGGTTATCAAGTCTATACCACCGTGCTTTCTAACGACCAAGAAGTCGCACAAAAAGCCGTGCGTGATAATTTAATTGCTTATGATATGCGTCATGGCTACCGTGGCGGTGCGCCATTGTGGAAAAAAGGCGAAACCCCTTGGGATAATGACACCATTATCGGCTTCTTGAAAAAATTACCGAATTCTGAACCGTTTATTCCCGCCGCCGTCATCAGCGTTTCTAAATCCGGCGCAGAATTGCTGTTAGCATCTGAGGAAAAGATGACATTGCCGAGTAGTGCCATGCGTTGGACCGGACAAGCCAATCCAGTAAAAACCGGGGATCAAATTTGGATTCGTAAAAATGACAAGGGTGAATGGGTCTTAGGCCAGATTCCGCAAGCTAACTCTGCGTTAGTGTCATTAAACAGTGACAACGGTGCCATTGAAGCTATTGTGGGTGGATTTAGTTTTGAACAAAGTAAATTTAACCGTGCAACACAATCTCTGGTACAAGTGGGTTCTTCCATTAAACCGTTTATTTATGCAGCGGCTTTAGAAAAAGGCTTAACCCTATCCAGCGTGTTGCAAGATACGCCGATTGTATTGAAAAAACCGGGTCAAAAAGAATGGCGACCAAAAAACTCACCGGATCGTTATGACGGTCCGTTACGTTTACGCGTGGGATTGGGGCAATCTAAAAACATGATTGCGATCCGTGCCATGCAAATGACCGGCGTTGATTTCGTGGCGGATTTCTTACAACGTTTCGGTTTCAAGCGGGACCAATATTTTGCCAGTGAAGCGCTTGCATTAGGTGCAGCCTCCTTTACACCACTCGAAATGGCGCGCGGTTATGCGGTGTTCGATAATGGCGGTTATTTAATCGATCCTTATATTATCAATAAAATCTTAGATAACACCGGAAAGGAAATTTTTGTGGCGAATCCGAAATTAGCTTGCCCAACTTGTGATAATGTGCCGGTTATTTATGGTGAAACGGAGAAGCTAGATGGCTTTAAAAATACGGATTTGACGGTTGCGGATAATTTAAAACGCAGTGATGAGGCGACCAACGGAGAAGAAGAAATCGAGCAAGGGGAAAATGTGCCGGATATTCCGGAATTACAACCGCGTGCCGATGCTATAAAAGAAGAGAATTTGAATTTTATGGCAGACGCGAAAACAAGCTCATCCGCCACACAATATGCCCCACGGGTTATCAGCGGTGAATTAGCCTTCTTAATTCGCAGCGCATTAAATACCGCCATCTATGGTGAACAAGGATTGGGCTGGAAAGGCACCAGTTGGCGTATGGCAAACGAAATTAAACGTAAAGATATTGGCGGTAAAACCGGAACGACCAATAACTCCAAGGTCGCATGGTATGCCGGGTTTGGCGCGAACTTAACGACGGCTGTGTATATTGGTTTCGATGACAATAAATTTAATTTAGGCCGTGGCGAAGCCGGTGCGAAAAGTGCGATGCCGGCATGGATAAGTTATATGAAGGCTATTTTGAAAGATACACCTGAGCGTAATTTACCGACACCGGCGAATATTGTGGAAAAACGCATTGATGTGCGTTCTGGTTTGCTAGCCAATGGTGGGCGTGTGGAATATTTTATTAAAGGCACTGAACCAACCCGTGTTTATGTTGAAGAGCGTGGCTATTATGTACCAAGTGAGCTGTTAAACAATCCTGCCGGTGGTCAACCGGAAGAATTATTCTAGTGTATTATAGGAGGCCCGACAGCTGTTGGGCTTCTTTTTTCTGCACAAAAGTGCGGTGGTTTTTTACAACGTTTTTTGAAACGGTTATAAGTAGGATTTATGCTAAGTTATCGCCATAGTTTTCATGCCGGCAACCATGCGGATGTGTTGAAGCATATCGTGTTAATGCTGATTATCGAAAGCCTACAGCAAAAAGAAAAAGGTTTTTATTATTTAGATACCCATGCAGGCGCAGGGCGTTATCGCTTATTTAGTGCAGAAGCGGAGAAAACGGCTGAATATGTGGACGGCATTGGGCGTTTGTGGGAGCGAGAGGATTTACCGCAAGAAGTGGCGCGCTATGTGGCACTGATTAAAAAGCTGAATTATGGCGGCAAAGAATTGCGCTATTACGCCGGTTCCCCTTTGTTGGCAGCGAATTTATTGCGCCCACAGGATCGTGCGCTGATGATAGAATTGCACCCAAGCGAGTTTCCTTTGTTACGCAATAATTTCAAAGAATTTGAAAATGTGACGGTGAAAATCGGCGATGGCTTTCAGCAAGTCAAAGCCACATTGCCACCGAAAGAGCGGCGTGGCTTGGTGCTAATTGACCCCCCTTATGAACTGAAAGAAGACTATGATTTGGTGGTGAAAGCCATTGAAGAAGGTTACAAACGTTTTGCAACCGGTGTCTATGCGATTTGGTATCCGGTGGTGTTACGTCAGCAAACTAAACGTATTGTAAAAGGCTTAGAGGCCACGGGGATTCGTAAAATTTTGCAAATTGAATTGGCGGTGCGCCCGGATTCTGATCAACGTGGCATGACGGCGAGTGGCATGATTGTGGTAAATCCCCCTTGGATGTTAGAACAGCAGATGAAATCCATTTTGCCGTATTTATCTACCGCACTTGTGCCACAAGGTACCGGCAGTTGGTCGATGAATTGGATTACTCCGGAATAATGCTTCCGACTGAGATAATACCGATTAGACTGATTCATTTATTCAGTTTGCGTGAAAAACGCAGTTTATTAGAGAATATGGCGTGATTTTATTTATTAAGGACAGACTATGACAAAACATTATGATTACATTGCCATCGGTGGTGGCAGCGGTGGAATTGCTTCCATTAATCGTGCAGCAAGTTATGGCAAAAAATGTGCCATTATTGAAGCAAAACATTTAGGCGGTACCTGTGTTAACGTGGGCTGCGTGCCGAAAAAAGTGATGTTCTACGGCGCACAAATTGCAGAAGCCATCCATCATTATGCACCGGATTATGGCTTTGATGTGGATGTGAAAAAATTTGATTTCGCCAAGTTGGTAGAAAGCCGTCAAGCTTATATTTCCCGCATTCATACCTCATACGATAACGTATTAGCCAAAAATAACGTGGATGTGATTCGCGGTTTTGCTCAATTTGTCAATAAAAATACCCTTCAAGTGACTTTCGACGATGGTTCCACCGAACAAGTGACAGCAGATCATATTTTGATTGCTACCGGTGGACGTCCAAGTATTCCTGCAATAAAAGGCGCGGAATACGGTATTGATTCTAATGGCGTTTTTGCGTTAACCGAGCTACCTAAACGCACAGCTGTTGTTGGCGCAGGTTATATTGCCGTGGAGTTGGCCGGCGTCTTGAACAGCCTTGGTGTGGAAACCCATTTATTTGTGCGTAAACACGCGCCGTTGCGTAATTTTGATCCAATGATGGTGGAAACCTTGGTGGAATCTATGCAACAAGACGGCATTACGTTACACACCCATGCCATTCCAAACGAAGTGGTAAAAAATGCAGACGGTTCTGTGACCCTTAAATTAGAGGATGGTCGCGAGCAAACCGTAGATTGCCTGATTTGGGCGATTGGACGTGAGCCGACGACTGATAAAATTAATTTACAAGCCGCCGGCGTAGAAGCGAATGCGCGTGGTTTCATCAAGGTAGATAAATACCAAAACACCAATGTCCCAGGCATTTATGCAGTAGGCGATATTATTGAAGGCGGCATTGAACTCACGCCGGTGGCAGTTGCAGCCGGACGTCGTTTATCCGAACGCCTGTTTAACAATAAACCGAACGAACATTTAGACTACAATTTAGTGCCGTCTGTGGTGTTCAGTCATCCGCCAATTGGCACTGTGGGATTAACCGAACCACAAGCCATTGAACAATATGGTGTGGAAAATGTGAAAGTGTATAAATCTTCTTTTACCTCGATGTACACGGCTGTCACCCAACATCGTCAACCTTGTCGCATGAAATTGGTATGCGTGGGTAAAGAGGAAAAAATCGTGGGCTTACATGGCATTGGTTTTGGCGTGGACGAAATGATTCAAGGTTTTGCTGTGGCGATCAAAATGGGCGCAACAAAAGCGGATTTTGACAACACAGTGGCTATTCACCCAACCGGTTCGGAAGAATTCGTGACCATGCGTTAATACTTTGTGAACAATCACTTCGGGCCTGAACATCATCAGGCCCTTTGTTTTTCGAAAACAATGAGAAAAACGACCGCACTTTGTATAGTGTCAACACATACTAAACGCCATAGCGACAATCATCAGACCACTGCGATTTTTCACCGATTTCCGCCCCTTTTCAAAACGACTTTCTCTCCGGATTTTTTGATTCACAATGACTTATCTCACTTTCACGTCTTCCCACCTCATTGCTAATTTCACAAGATGACCAAAAAAATCCATTTTGTATAAAAATTACCCTTTGCAAACGTTCGAAAAGTGCGTATGATAGCGCACCTTGTCGGTTGGCAGCCGAGTTTGGTCAAATGGTTGGAAATGTTGGAGTCGTAATGCGGATTGGTCATTATCAATTAAAAAATCGCATTTTATTGGCACCCATGGCCGGCATTACAGATCAACCTTTTCGTCGAATTTGTGCTACGTATGGCGCAGGTTTGACTTTCTCAGAAATGATGTCAACCAACCCGCAGGTATGGCATACCGAGAAATCGAAATTGCGTTTGGCTCATCACCAAGACGCAGGCATAAACGCCGTACAAATTGCGGGTTCCGATCCCGATGAAATGGCACAAGCCGCTCAAGTCAATGTCGAATATGGCGCTCAGATTATTGATATTAATATGGGCTGTCCGGCAAAGAAGGTGAATCGTAAAATGGCGGGCTCCGCACTTTTACAATATCCCCAACTGGTTCGACAAATTCTTGAGTCTGTGGTGAAGTCTGTTGAGGTTCCGGTAACCTTAAAAATTCGTACAGGTTGGGATGTGGAAAATCGAAATTGTGTAGAAATTGCCAAAATCGCGGAACAAAGTGGCATTCAAGCGTTAACCATTCATGGTCGTACCCGCGCCTGCAAATTTGAAGGCGAGGCGGAGTATGAACATATTCGATTGGTGAAACAGCAAGTCACGATTCCGGTGATTGCTAACGGCGATATTACTTCTGCCCAAAAAGCCAAAGCGGTACTCGATGACACGGGTGCTGATGGCATTATGATCGGACGTGGCGCATTAGGCCGACCTTGGTTGTTTCAATCTGTGGTCGGACTGGTGGAACATCATTCGATTATTAAGGCGCCAAGCTTAGAAGAAAAATGTCGTGTAATTTTACAGCATATCCGGGAATTGCATCGCTTTTACGGAGAAGAAAAAGGCTACCGAATTGCACGCAAGCATATTGCTTGGTATTTACAGGACATTCAACCCGATTCTGTTTTTAAACAAGATTTTAATGCGCTCACCTCTGCTTCGGCACAATTGTCCGCATTAGAGCGATTTTTTAGTTTAATTTGATTTAATTAATGGATAGAAAAATGCTAGAACAACGTAATCCGGCAGAAGCATTAACTGTTTCAGTGCTGAATTCTCAATCTCAAGTCACTAACAAACCATTGCGCGACTCTGTAAAACAAGCGTTAAGAAATTATTTATCCCAATTGGACGGTCAAGATGTGAATGATCTGTATGAATTGGTACTGGCAGAAGTCGAACACCCAATGTTAGATATGATTATGCAATATACTCGCGGCAATCAAACTCGTGCTGCAACTATGCTCGGTATTAACCGCGGCACTTTGCGTAAAAAATTAAAAAAATACGGTATGGGTTAGTTTTTAACTGATTTTGATCGTAGCCCTTGTCCCTGTGACAAGGGCTTTTTGTTTATTCAGTAGTTTATTGTGGTCATAACCAATCCAAAAACCATTTGACTGTATTAAACTCCACATTCACGCTTTTAAAGCCTTATCACCGCCTACTAAAACGACTCCGTAAGAAAGATCTCCTTTAAATATTGAAAAAGTTCACGATACGCTTTGGCAGGTTTATTTTGCTCTCTTTCTTTTTTGGCTGAACGAATAAGATTGCGTAATTGTTGTCGGTCGGCTTGTGGATAGTCATTAAGTAAGCGGGTTAATGCCGTGTCGCCTTGTTCGATGAGTTCGTCACGCAATAATTCTAGTTTGTGTAGGACTATCTGCTGTTGTAAGTGTTTATTTTCAATCTTATCAAGTGCCTCTTGAATAGGTTCAACGTCTGTACTTCGCAATAATTTACCAATATATTGTAACTGGCGACGACGTGCTTCTTTTTGCAGACGCTGAGCAAGAAAAATCGCCTCTTGTAAGTTATCATCAAGTGGAATTTTGTCTAATTTTGCGGGGGTTAACTCAACCAATTTTTCACCGAGTTTTTTTAATGCTTCGGCATCACGTTTTATTTCACTTTTACTAACCCAAATAATCTCTTCTTGTTCTTCATTTTGCCATTCAAAATCATCTTGTTTGCGTTTTGTCATGTGTTATCTCCGATTCTATGTCGTTCTTTTGGGAACTGAGATAAAAAGAGGACTGGTTTCTTAGAAACCAGTCCCGATGTTACTCACTTTCATTGAAAGCATAAGGTTTATTTTTTATGACGGGTATGTAACCCTTTTTTCTCTAAACCACGATAAATCAGCTGTTGTTGGATAATCGTGATGAGGTTAGACACTAACCAGTAAAGTACTAAGCCAGCCGGGAACCAAAGGAAGAATGCCATGAACATTAACGGCATAAAATTCATGATCTTTTGTTGCATCGGGTCAGCAGCCGGTGTCGGCGACATTTTTTGCAACAAGAACATAGAAGCCCCCATTAAAATCGGTAGGATGTAATACGGATCTTGTGCAGACAAGTCTTGAATCCAGCCAAAGAATGGCGCATGGCGTAGTTCAACTGCTTCCATGAACGTCCAGTATAAAGCGATGAAAATCGGCATTTGTAACAATAACGGGAAGCAACCGCCTAATGGATTCACTTTTTCGTCTCGATACAATTTCATCATTTCTTCGCTCATGCGTTGACGATCATCACCGAAACGTTCGCGCATTTCTTGCAATTTCGGTTGTAGCATACGCATTTTTGCCATAGACGTGTATTGCGCTTTCGTAAGCGGATATAAAATGGCTTTCACGATTAATGTAATACAGATGATGGCAACGCCCCAGTTATGGACTAATTGCTGAATAAACGTAAGTAACCAGAAAAGCGGTTTTGCAATGAACCATGCCCAACCATAGTCCACGGTTAAATCTAAATGATCGGCCACTTGTGCCATTTCATTTTGTAATTTTGGACCTGTCCATAATTTGCTGGTTAAGGTTTCAGTGCTATGTGGTTGAATCACTACCGCCGGACTACGATAACCAATTGAGCCGACATTATTAGCTTTATCCGTTCGAGTATAAAGCTGGTTATCTACATCTTGATTTGGGATCCAAGCAGAAACAAAGTAATGCTGTAATACCGCAACCCAACCAGCTTTTGTTTGAATAGAGAGATCGGCATTTTCCATATCGCTGAAACTGTATTTTTTGTAGTTAGTTTCAGAAGAAGAATAAGCACCACCGGTGTAGGTTGGCATCGCTATGCTATCGGAACTGTCCACTAAACGATGCTTTAATTGAGCATAAGGTTCAACTTCAATTGCCGCATCACTTTGGTTATTAATTTCATAATTAACCGCAACCGCATATTCGCCACGTTTCAACACAAAAATTTTGCGATAGGTTACCCCGTTACGCTCATAGGTAAAAGGAACCACCAATTCATTTTGTCCTTCTGCCAATTTAAAGGTATCGCCTTCCACTTGGTATAAGGCACGTTCAGCTTTGGTATCAATGCCGTCTTTACCGATTAACCCACTTTGCGCAACATACTGGTGTTCCGGTGTGTTTTGTAATAATACGAATGGTGTATTAGAATTCAATTCGGCATCGTATTTTAATAATTCTGAACGGATAACATCGCCACCAGCTGTATTGATTTGCAAGCGGAATACATCATTTTCTAAGGTGATAATACGACCGTTGGTTGACGTTTCGTTTGTTGCTGCAACGGCATTTAAATTTGCTGAAGAGGGAACATCAGAAACGGCATTTTTTACTTGCTCGGTAACCGTTGGTTTTGGCGTGTGATAATCAAGTTGCCATTGCTGATAAACAACAAAAGACATAAAGAGTAGTGCGATGACTAGCAGGCTTCGTCTTGAATCCATTATTTATTCTCTGTTTTGTTATTATTGATCTTTGGTGGAACAGGATCGTATCCACCCGCGTGTAAGGGATGACATTTTAATATACGTTTTATCGTAAGCCAACCTCCTTTTACCATGCCATGGTTTTTTAACGCCTCAATGCCATAGCAGGAACAAGTCGGCGTAAAACGGCAACGAGGGCCGATTAATGGGCTGATAACAATTTGATAGAACCGAATGAATCCGATCAGGATTTTTGCGCCAAACGAATGTGTCGTTGCCATAATTTATCCAGTATTTGCCATAAAGTGCGGTTGTCTAAACGACCAATTCCTTGTTTAGCGACAATAACAAAATCATAAGACGGTAAACGGTGTTGGCTCAAACGAAAGGATTCACGACATAAACGCTTAATACGATTACGATCATGGGCACGTTTGAGGTGTTTTTTTGCCACAGTTAAACCTAAGCGTGGATGCTCAAGGTGATTTTGGCGGGCAAGAATGGTGATTTCAGGTGAACTAGCGCGAAACGGCTGTTGGAAGACGTATTTAAAATGTTCGGGAGTTAACAAACGTAACTCCCTAGGAAAGTTTAGCTTAACCACATTAATATGCGATTAGGCAGATAAACTTTTACGACCTTTAGCGCGACGACGAGCTAAAACTTGACGGCCATTTTTCGTAGCCATACGAGCACGGAAGCCGTGAGTACGGTTGCGTTTTAATACGGAAGGTTGAAATGTGCGTTTCATTATTATGTACCTAAAAAATAGTGAATTAACAGTTTCTATTTTGAATGTTTTAAAAACACGCAAAAAATAAGAATATTCAAAAATTAAGGAGTCGAATTTTAATCGTAAACTCGCCATCCGTCAAATAAGAATCAAGGAGAAATCTAAAAACTGTTTAAATTTTCCTCAACTCATGCATTTAGAAGCCCCGAAATTATACGTTTTTAACAAAAAATGGCAAGCAACCTTTTTTGCATTTTTTGATCATCGGTTAAAGATCTTTTTTTCCCTTTGTTGTAAAATGCCCCTCTTTCCAACCGCACTTTCAGCCGAAAATCCGCGTTTTAGGATATTCTGTTGCCAGCTAGACAATATAAAAACAAACATATCGCCGGTTGGTTAAACACCTATGAAAATCATCAATTACTATTAATTAGGGATACATAAAGTGGAAAACCGGTCTGATGCTCTTTGGCAAAGCTGTTTGTTACAAATTCAAGATAAAATTCCTGCAGACGATTTCAAAATTTGGCTTTATCCGTTGCAAGCTGAGGCAACGGCTGAGAGCCTTTTGCTTTATGCGTCAAATGCCTTTGTTCAAAAATGGGTGATCGATAATTACCTGCCATTAATTCTGGATGTTGCCCGTCAAGCCAGCGCAAACCCTAATCTCAATGTATCCGTGATTGAAGGCATTAAACCCACTGCACCCAAAGTAGAGAAACCTACGAAAAAACAAAGTGCGGTCGGTTTTTCGGAAGAAAAAAACACCAGCAAAACGCCTTATAATTCCAACTTAAACACTAAATTGGTGTTTGATAACTTCGTTGAGGGGAAATCTAACCAACTGGCACGTGCTGTAGCACAAAAAGTGGCAGATAATCCCGGCGAACAAACCGCAAATCCACTTTTCTTATACGGCGGCACAGGCTTAGGTAAAACCCACTTGTTGCACGCCATCGGCAACGGCATTATCGCCAATAATCCGGAGGCGCGTGTGGTATATATTCACTCCGAGCGTTTTGTGCAACAGGTTGTGGCGTATATTCGTGACAACAAAATGGAAGAATTTAAAAAATTCTACCGCTCTTTAGATGCGTTGTTAGTGGATGATATTCAATTTTTCAGCGATAAAGAAAAAACCCAAGAAGAATTCTTCCATATTTTCAACACTTTATTTGAACGTGGCCGCCAAATTATTTTGACTTCAGACCGTTATCCACGGGAAATTGAAAAAATTGAAGAGCGCCTAAAATCCCGTTTTGGCTGGGGGCTTACGACAGCGATTGAACCGCCGGATCTTGAAACCCGTGTTGCCATTTTGATGAAAAAAGCGGAAGAAAATAACGTGGATTTACCCCACGATGTGGCGTTTTTCATCGGTCAAAAATTACGCACCAATGTGCGTGAATTAGAAGGCGCCTTAAATCGAGTGAAAGCCATGCAGGAATTTAAAGGGGAACCGATCACCATCGATTTTGTGCGTGAAACCCTGAAAGATATGCTGGCACTGCAAGATAAGTTAGTCACGGTTGACAATATTCAAAAAGTGGTGGCGGAATACTATCGTATTAAAGTATCCGATTTAAAATCGAAAAACCGCTCCCGCTCAGTGGCTCGCCCACGCCAAGTAGCAATGGCTTTAGCGAAAGAATTAACTAACCGTAGTCTGCCGGAAATCGGCAAGTCTTTCGGGGATCGCGATCATACGACAGTATTACACGCGTGTCGTAAAGTGGTTGAATTACGGGAATCCGAGCTGGATATCCAAGAAGATTGGGCTAATTTAATTCGAATTTTATCCGTATAGGAGTCACCAAATGCAATTTATTATTTCCCGCGAAAATTTATTGAAGCCGTTGCAACAAGTGTGTGGCGTATTAAATAGCCGCCCGAATATTCCCGTGTTAAATAACGTCTTATTGCACATTGAGAATCATCAATTAAGCATTACCGGCACAGATTTAGAAGTGGAACTTTCCACCAAAACACCATTGCTTCATGCCGAACAAGATGGCAAATTCACTATGCCGGCAAAGAAATTCTTAGATATTTGCCGTAGCTTGCCGGACAATGCGGAAATTACCGTCACATTTGAAGAAGATCGCGCCATTGTGCGTTCCGGTCGCAGCACCTTCAATTTATCCACTTTGCCGGCAGAAGATTATCCGAACCTCACAGATTGGCAATCAGAAGTGGATTTCACCCTAGAGCAAGCGACACTACGCCGTTTAATTGAAGCCACGCAATTTTCTATGGCAAACCAAGACGCGCGCTATTTCTTAAATGGCATGAAATTTGAAACGGAAGGCAATTTATTACGCACCGTCGCAACCGATGGTCACCGTTTAGCAGTTTGCACCATCCCATTAGAACAAGATTTACAAACCCATTCCGTGATTTTACCGCGTAAAGGTGTGTTAGAACTGGCACGTTTGTTGGAACCAAGCGATCAACCCGCGCGTTTGCAAATTGGTACGAACAACTTGCGCATTCAATTAAATCACATCACGTTTACCTCAAAACTCATTGACGGTCGTTTCCCTGATTATCGTCGTGTGTTGCCACGCAATGCAACCCGTATTGTTGAAGCGAGTTGGGAAACCTTAAAACAAGCCTTTGTACGCGCGGCAATTTTATCTAACGAACGTTTCCGTAGCGTACGCTTACAGCTCAGTGAAAACCAACTGAAAATTACTGCCACCAACCCAGAACAAGAAGTGGCGGAAGAAATCATTGATGTGTCTTACAGCGGCGAAGAAATGGAAGTAGGCTTTAACGTTAGCTATATTCTTGATGTGTTGAATGCGTTGAAATGCAACCAAGTGCGTATGCGCTTAACTGATGCGTCTTCCAGCTGCTTAATTGAAGATTGTGAAGACGCCAGCGCAGAATATGTGATTATGCCGATGCGCTTATAATGTATGGCGATTTCACGTTTAACCGTTGAAAATTTTCGTAATTTACAAGCCGTGGATCTGGAATTGGATCACGGCTTTAACTTTTTGGTCGGCAACAACGGCAGCGGCAAAACCAGCTTGCTGGAAGCCATTTTCTATTTAGGTCACGGACGCTCTTTTAAAAGTGCGGTCAGTAATCGGATTATTTCTTACGAACAACCCCACTTTACCCTTTTCGGG
The DNA here is from genome assembly GCF_000466335.1 of Aggregatibacter sp. oral taxon 458 str. W10330. Taxonomy (NCBI): domain Bacteria; kingdom Pseudomonadati; phylum Pseudomonadota; class Gammaproteobacteria; order Pasteurellales; family Pasteurellaceae; genus Aggregatibacter; species Aggregatibacter sp. oral taxon 458. Next base: position 36,334 of record NZ_KE952610.1, read on the forward strand.
CAAATTCAAGAACAGCAACATCAATGGTCGGTCGGCTTGCAAAAACTCCGCCAAGGCAACACGCTCGTGAAAATCAACGGCGAAGATGGCAATAAAATTTCTGATCTCGCACACTTGCTGCCCATGCAAATCATTACGCCGGAAGGTTTAAATTTGCTCAACGGCGGTCCAAGCTATCGCCGCGCCTTTCTGGATTGGGGCTTATTTCATCATCACGTGAGTTTTTATAACCTGTGGGCGAGTTTAAGCCGTTTACTCAAACAACGAAATGCTGCCTTACAGCAAGTTTCCAGTTATCAACAAATGAAAATTTGGGATGTGGAATTGGTAAAACTTGCCGATCAAGTAAGTCTGCTCAGAGCCGAATATGCGCAAGCTCTACAACCGGAAATTGAACAAACCTGCCGTTTATTCCTGCCGGAATTAGACATTCGCGCGAGCTTTCATCAAGGGTGGGAAAAAGATCAAAATTATGCCGAATTATTGGCACGTAATTTTGAACGGGATCGCTCATTAGGCTATACGGTTTCCGGTCCGCAAAAAGCGGATTTCCGCTTTAAGGCCAATGGATTGCCGGTGGAAGATATTTTATCGCGCGGTCAGTTGAAATTATTAATGTGCGCATTGCGTTTAGCTCAAGGTGAACATTTGATGCAACAAAAACAACGCCATTGTATTTTCCTCATTGATGACTTTGCCTCCGAGTTGGATCAAACTAAACGCAGTCTTCTTGCCGAACGCCTACAAAACAGTGGCTCACAAGTTTTTGTCACCGCCATTACACAAAATCAACTCAACGAAATGCAACCGAAAAAGCACCGCACTTTTAAAATAGAAAATGGATATATCAGAGAAATTTGATCACGATTACCACAAATCTAATCTTTATCTTTTGTATCTTGAATAGTGCACCTAAAAAATCCCCATCTGAACCGCCCGAGCGACTTTCAATTTTTAGGAAATTTTCGCTTTGTTCGAGCCATAGCATGGCGAGTTCGAAAATTTCCGTAAAAAAATTGAAATTAAGATCGGATAAGCGGTGAAGTTGGGGTGTGTTCTTTGCTACTTTCTTGCACAAGCAAGAAAGTAGATTATTTCTGACTACAAACCGCAATAAAATGCAATTTATGCTCAGGGTCATTAAACGTGCTAAACATTCGCTTAAACTGCTCACGATTTTCTGCTTTCATGGCGTTTTTAATAATTTTCAATGTACCTAACACACCTTCGTCATAAATCATTCCTTTTGGCGATAGCAGTGTCATCTCACCGGAAAAGGTTTCAATATTACGAAAACCACTGTCTAAAAATACTTGTTTCCACCCCTCTTTGGTTAATGGCGTGACTGTCACATTGATGGCATTGCGCATATTTTCCAAAATGGTTTTATGATCCTCTCCTACTAACATCACATCGTGCGTCAGCAAAAAGCCACCCGGTTTCAATACACGAAAATATTCGGCAACGGCCTTCATTTTGGCTTCAACAGGCAACATGGTGAGCATCGCCTCATTAATCACAATGTCAAACGTATTGTCTTCAAAAGGCAATTTCATCGCATTGGCACGTTGCACATGGATTTTATCCTGTAAATTATTTGCAGCAATATTGGTTCTGGCTTTTTCCAAGGCGTTTTCATCTAAATCAACACCTTCAATCTGACAACCATATTGTTTTGCCAAGCCAATCGCAGTGGTACACATATTACAAGCCACTTCGAGGACTTTTTTCTCTTTATTAAAGTCACCGCTCGCAATTAACCATTCTGTCGCTTTGCGACCGCCCGGACGTAAACGGGTTTTACCTAGACGTGCCAAAAAATTATGACCCACTTCTTCTTTCGCCATCGTATTCCTCCTAAATGAAATCGTAACGATTCCTATTATAAATCAATCCTATTTTGATGAAAGAAAAAGATAAAACCCTGTTAGATAAAAATGCCAAATAACTTTAATAGCCAATAACTTCTTAAAAAACATTCGATTTATGCCTCATTTTAGTTAGAATAGGAAAGACTTTTAACATAAAAGGAGTACATAAATGAAATTTAAAACGCTCTTAGCCGTAAGCATCAGCGCAATCTGTGCGAGCGCTGTCGCCAATGCGCATGAACATAAACACGACCATATGGCACCTGCCGGTGCTTCCATTGAAGTGAAAGTACAACAACTTGATCCGGTAAACGGTAATAAAGATGTGGGGACCGTTACCATTACCGAATCCAATTACGGTTTAGTGTTTACCCCGAATTTACAAGGATTAAGCGAAGGATTACATGGTTTCCATATTCATGAAAATCCAAGTTGTGAACCCAAAGAAAAAGAAGGAAAACTCACCGCAGGCTTAGGCGCTGGCGGTCACTGGGATCCTAAAGGCACAAAACAACATGGCTATCCATGGCAAGATGACGCCCATTTAGGGGATTTACCGGCATTAACCGTATTACATGATGGCACAGCCACCAATCCGGTTCTTGCGCCACGCCTTAAACATCTTGATGAGGTTCGTGGTCATTCCATCATGATCCATGCCGGTGGCGACAATCACTCTGATCACCCAGCACCACTTGGCGGTGGCGGTGCACGTATGGCATGTGGTGTAATTAAATAAGCCAACGACGAAACACCAAAAGTGCGGTGGAAAATAATTAAGAATTGAATCCGCCCACGAAAAACGAGGCAATAAAATTAAGGACTGACAACGATATTACATCGAAATCAGTCCTTTTTATTTCTGTTGAAGTGAGCTGCGATATGATCACTTAACGTAATGCTAACAATCTCAGTGCTTGTCTTTCTTACATTAATTAAGCGCCATCATGCACGTTCCACATTGGATTCCGTGCTGTGGCGCTTAAATCTTACTTAAGACACGTTGGCATAATGAGCTTCATCGTGCCGCAGTCAGCGATAAATTGCTGAGTTTTTGACCGCACTTTACATGTGCATTCTCTGCCATTAACTTATTTTGCGTCAGCCTTTTTCAACACTTCGTACATGGCATCTTTTAAACGTAATTTTTCCTTCTTCAACAATTCCACTTCATTGTGCGTGCCCAATTCAATATTGGATTCGATGTTTTTAATACGTTGATCGAGCTCATTATGTTTATCAAACAAATTGGCAAAATGTGCATCTTCAGTTTTAAGTTTAGTAATTAGATCTCTAAATTCAGGAAACATAGTGGAAATACCTCATATCAAGTTTTGATTCGACATAACGACTGTTATGTTAGGGTTATAGTAGCAAATCTCACCGGAAATAAATGTGCGAGAGATCACAAAATAAGTGTATAACGTATAACGCTTATTACAGTCTGTGTTCTTGCTTAATTTTATCTAACAACGCATCGCAACACGCATCTAATAATTCATAGGTTTGATTGAAATTTTTGGTAAACCATGGATCCGGAATGTGATCGATGCCTAAATCTGGGCAAAGTGCGGTGATTTGAAACAGTTTTTCCGGATGATGTCCAAATAGCTTTTCCAAATCCCGTAGATTTTCATTGTCCATGGCAATGAGATAATCAAAATCTGCCCAATCTTTTGAGCGCACTTTGCGACTGACAAAATCATTCGAGGCAATTTTATGTTGATCCAGTATATCTGCCGTGCCACAGTGCATGCCTTCACCGTCATGCCAGCCGGAGGTACCAGCGCTGGCGGTAAAAATGTTATCTTGCAAATGGGCTTGTTTAATTTTTTCCCGCATTAAATATTCCGCCATCGGGGAACGACAAATATTGCCTAAACAGACGAAAAGGATGTTGATTGGTTGCATTCTTTTTCTCCTAACATGATAAAAAAATCCTCATGTGAGGATTTTTGTTGAAGGAATTAACAGGTTCCCCATAAATCGTATTCATCGGAGTCCGTGATATGCACCGCAATCACGTCGCCAATATTGACCGCACTTTGGCTTTGATTATCTACATACACCAAGCCATCAATTTCCGGTGCATCTGCCATGGAACGACCAATAATGCCATCTTCGTTGATTTCATCCACAATGACTTTCAACGTTTTGCCGATTTTTTGTTGTAAACGCGCCGCAGAAATGGCTTGTTGCACTTGCATAAAACGATGATAACGTTCTTCTTTCACGTCTTCCGGCACTTGATCCGGCATATCCGTCGCTGGCGCACCTTCTACCGGGCTGAATTTAAAACAACCCACGCGATCTAACTGGGCCTCTTTCAAGAAATCCAACAGCATTTGGAAATCTTCTTCCGTTTCCCCAGGGAAGCCAACGATAAAGGTGGAGCGTAAGGTTAATTCGGGGCAAATTTCACGCCATGCTTTAATACGCTCTAAAGTGCGGTCGATTTTGCCGGGTCTTTTCATGGCTTTCAGAATTTTCGGGCTGGCGTGTTGCAGTGGAATATCTAAGTAAGGCAACAACTTACCTGCCGCCATGAGCGGAATGAGTTCATCTACGTGCGGATAGGGATACACATAATGCAAACGCACCCAAACACCCAAGTTGCCTAATTGTTGACACAAATTGATCAAGTTATTCTTAATCGGCATACCGTTCCAGAACACGGTTTTGTTTTGGTTTTCTTTGGTTTGGTCTAAGGCGTAAGCGGATGTGTCTTGGGACACAATTAACAATTCTTTTACGCCGGCATCCACCAAACGTTTGGCTTCATCCAAGACTTGAGTAATCGGACGGCTGTCCAAATCACCACGCATGGATGGAATAATACAGAACGTGCAACGATGATCGCAGCCTTCGGAAATTTTTAAATAGGCGTAATGTTTTGGCGTGAGTTTGACACCTTGTGCCGGCATTAAACTTTCATATGGGTTATAGGCCGGTTTCGGCACGTATTTATGCACTTGCGCCATGACGGTTTCATAGCTGTGAGGACCGGAAACTTCCAACACTTTAGGATGCACTTGGCGAATTTGATCTTCTTTCGCGCCAAGGCAGCCGGTCACAATCACTTTGCCGTTTTCTTCCAAGGCTTCGCCAATGGCTTCTAAAGATTCTTGTACGGCGCTGTCAATAAAACCACAGGTATTCACGATCACTAAATCTGCGTTTTCATAGCTCGGAATAATGTTATAACCGTTGGAACGTAATTCCGTCAGAATACGTTCTGAATCCACTAAATTCTTTGGACAACCAAGGCTGACAAAGCCGATGTTTGGGGTAGCACTCATAAATTTTCTCAAAAAGTCTATCGCGGGTAATAAAAAAGGGGCTAATTCTACCTTTTTTTGTACAAAAAGGCGACAGTGAAATGCCAATAAAAATTGGGTTTTCGCGTTTCGCTTTCCGTGCAACGGCTTTTCATTTCAGCGGAATCCGCTATAATGTGTGCCGTTTTTTAACCTTTAAAAAACATATTCTATTTTCATTCACAAGAGGAAAAATCATGGCAAAACAAAAACATGCCTTGCAGACACCGCCTCAACATTCGCAAGGAACGATGACCTATCAGCATCAGCGCGGTGTGATTAAAGAGAATGCCATTCAAGCGTTATTACACGATAAACTCTTTCGCCAACGCATTGAACGAAATAAGAAAGGTAAAGGCAGCTATCAACGTCAAGCGAAACATGCGAATCGTTATTACGAAAAGCCCGATAATAAGATTTCTATGATAAGAGATTTTATTATCGGGCTTTTTTCTACTCGTAAAGTTTATGTAATGTATTGATATAAATGAGGTTATTATGACAGTGAAAACAGAAATTTTATTTAACAACACATGGAACGTCAGAATCAGCGATCCGGGCGAAGAAGGTGCACAAAGTCATTTCTTTGAAACCATTTACATAACTTTGGAAGCGCATATTCACGGCGATAACGTGCAATATGAATTTACCCGTAAAGTGGAAGACCAAATTAAAATTAAAAAAGTTTTTACTGACGTGGACGAATTATTTATTTACCTGAGTGAGCAAATCTCTCCGGTAGCATTGGGGCATTTGGGGATTAAAATCGGCAATTTAGGGCTGGTAAAAGATTAACTGATAAAAAAGAAACCCGATATTACATCGGGTTTCTTGTTATGCCATCGAACCATAACATATAAAGTGCGGTCGTTTTTTATGGCGTTTTTTAACGTTTCATGAATGGGAAGATTATTTTTTCTTCGCGTATTTCAAGGAGTCGATAGCTACCGCGAGGATGATGATGCTACCTTTGATGATGTATTGCCAATAAGGGTTTACACCGATATACGTCAAACCATAGTTAATGACGGTGAAGATGATTACCCCAGTAATCACACCAATAACCGTACCCACACCACCGGCGAAAGACACACCGCCTACCACGCAGGCTGCGATAGCATCCAATTCATACATGAAACCGAGGTTATTGGTTGCAGAACCGATACGGCCGGCTTCCAACATACCACCGAACGCATAGAACATACCGGCAATCATATAGATGACAACAAGGTTACGAGCAACGTTTACACCGGAAACTTTTGCCGCTTCAGGGTTACCACCGATAGCAAAGATGTTTTTACCAAAGCGTGTTTTATTCCACATCACCCACACACCGAAAGCACAAATAGCGGCATAAATGGTGATATAGGAAAGCTTAAACGAACCTAGACGGATAAAGCCTTGTGCAAAGGTGGAGAAGTTTTCGCTGAAACCGGCGATAGGGGAGCCGCCTACGGCATCGTAATAAAGGGAGTTGAAACCGTAAACGATGATCATGGTACCCATGGTGGCGATAAATGGCGTCACGTTTAAGTAAGCGATAACCAAACCATTGACTAAACCGATGACTGCACCTACCGCACAAACAGCAAGGATAACTACCGGAATTGGAATTTCACCGAGGTCAGGGAAAACACGGTTCATGTTTTCCATGGATTGCAACATGGTCGCGGAGATTACCGCGGCAAGACCAACCTGACGACCAGCGGACAAGTCGGTACCTTGTGTGACCAATAAGCCGGCAACCCCAAGCGCGATAATGAGACGCACGGAGGACTGGGTCAGAATGTTACTGAAGTTGACCAAGTTAAGAAATGTCGGATCTTGTGCGATGATGATGCCAAGTAAAATCAACAACACAAAATAAATCGCATTTTGCTTTAAGAAATCGAATGATTTATTTTTTTCTAAGGCACTCATAATTTGTTCCTTTGTTATTTATAAATATTTTGCGGCAAGTTGCAAAATTTCTTCTTGAGAGGTTTTTGCCGTTTCAACGATACCGGCAACTTTACCGTTACTCATGACGAGAATGCGGTCGGTTACCCCAAGGAGTTCAGGCATTTCGGAAGAAATCATGATGATACCTTTATCCTTTTTCGCCAGTTCCTGAATTAATTGGTAAATTTCAAATTTTGCACCGATATCGATCCCGCGGGTCGGTTCGTCCAACATCAGAATTTCCGGTTGGGTTAATAACCAACGACCGATGATGACTTTTTGTTGGTTACCGCCGGAAAGTGAGCCAATGGTTGTTTTGTGCGATGGCGTTTTGACATTCATGGAATCAATAACCCATTGTGTGTCACTGCTCATTTTCTTATTACTAAGCAGTTTCCAAGGGGTTAAATAAGATTTCATGTTGGAAATCAACGAGTTGAACTCAATGCTTAAGTTAGAGTAAATCCCTGTTGAACGACGTTCTTCGGTCACGAGCGCAAAACCATTATTGATTGCCTCAAGTGCGGTGTGATTTTTTACTGTTTTTCCGTTGAGTTTAATCGTACCGCTTTTCAGTTCACGCACACCAAAAATGGCTTCCACGATATCCGTACGTTTCGCACCGACGAGGCCGGCAATCCCTAAAATCTCGCCTTTACGTAAATTGAAAGACACATTTTGAATAGAAGGTTGGTTTAACGCTGTCAGGTTTTCCACTTCTAAGGTGATTTCTTTTGGAACGTTAGTTTTTTCCGGGAAACGTTGAGTCAGTTCACGGCCTACCATCATGGACACAATTTGATCCATGGTTGTACCTTTCACCGGAATGGTGTTAATCCATTTGCCATCGCGTAAAATGGTGATTTCATCACAAATTTTGAAGATTTCGTCCATTTTGTGAGAAATGTAAATAATACCGCAGCCGCGATCTTTTAATTTTTGAATAATTTTAAACAGATGTTCTACTTCTTTTTCGGAAAGTGAGGATGTCGGTTCATCCATAATCACGATTTTTGCGTTGTAAGAAAACGCTTTCGCAATTTCGATCATCTGCATTTGTGAAACAGAAAGTTTGGCGACTTTTTCTCTTGGATCAACATCAATGTCCAATTCATCAAAAATCGCTTTGGTATCACGATACATTTTCGCGTGATCCACAAAAGGCCCTTTCAGCGGGTAACGACCTAGCCACAGGTTATCCATGACGCTGGTTTGACGCACAAGGTTAAGTTCTTGGTGCACCATGGAAATGCCGTTTTCTAAAGCTTCTTTTGAGGTTTTAAAATTCACGGGTTTGCCTAAAAACAAGATTTCACCTTCGTCTTTAGCGTAAATGCCGAACAAGCATTTTAACAACGTGGATTTACCCGCACCGTTTTCCCCCATCAATGCGTGTACAGAATGCGAACGGACGCTTAAGTTTGCGTGATCTAAGGCTTTTACGCCCGGAAAGGACTTGCTGACATTAGTCATGGTAAGCAGGACTTCGCCATTTTGGCTTCCGCTTTGACTGTGAATTTGTTCTGTCATATCCAACCTCATAAATAAAGGGGAAGGGACATAAGTATTGTCCTACGCTTCCCCTTACATTAATAAAACAAATTTATTTTAAGAATTCAGATAAGTTATCTTTATCTACGCCCACATAAGGAACACGTACCACACGGTCTTTAAGTTCCCATTTGGTGCCTTCAGTTGCCGGTTTACCGTTCGCTAAGTTATTCGATAACTCAACAACGGCTTTACCTTGGTTTACACCGTCATTTAACACCGTACCGGCAAGTTCACCTTTCTTGATCAGTTGTAATGCTTCAGGTAGTGCATCAACACCGAAGATTGGTAATTTTTTACCATGTGCTTTGGTTGCTTCTAATGCGCCTAATGCCATACCGTCGTTGTTAGAAATGATCACTTCAATGTCATTTGCTTTAGAGCTGGACAACCAGGCATCGACTTTATCTTTCGCTAAGGCTGCATCCCACATACCGGTATCAATGAAGAGTTGTTCGGTTTGGATACCTTGTGCATTTAATTGTTCAATCACATATTTGGTACGTGCTTCTGCATCCGGGTGACCCGGTTCGCCTTTCAATAAAACGTATTGGATTTTACCGTCTTTGTTTAAGTCTAATGCCGGCATGGCTTTCCATTGTTTGGCAATTAAGTCACCTTGGATAATACCGGATTCTTTCGGATCGGTACCGACAAAGTAAGCGTTATCATAAGAAGCGATTGCTTTTGCACCCGGGTCTTTATTGAAGAACACAACAGGAATATTGTCCGGTTTTGCTTTACCGATGATGGTTGGTGCAGCAGATGGGTCAACTAAGTTGATCGCTAACGCTTTTACGCCTTTTGAAAGTAATACGTCAACTTGGTCGTTTTGAATAGACTGTGCGTTTTGAGAGTCATTCATTAATAATTTCACGTCTTTTAATTGATCTGCGTCTTTTTGAATTTCTTTACGCATCAAAGACATAAAGTTGTCGTCATATTTATAGATTGTCACACCGATACGGGTTTCTGCTTGTGCTGCACTGATGCCGGCACCGAAAGCTACGGCTAAAGCAACTGCACTTAATACGGTTTTTTTCATAATGCATGTTCTCCATTCATTGTGGGTATAAATAATAAGAGGGCTTTGTTTCAGTGATAATTCATTAAAGCATTATTATCAATCATCTTACCTTTTTACACTGCAATCGCTACTCGGGTAATTGGCGGTAAGGATACCTTGTTTTTTGGGGAAAGAATGTGATCATATTCACATTTATGAAAACGATTACATCTTTTCGCTTAAAAATAATGCAGTTTTAATCCTATTTTTCTCGTGCTTCTCTATTTGCTACTGAAAAACGTCTGACTAATGTTGGATTAAATTGCGGATTAATAGGCATAGATAAGCTTTTATCCACCAAGCTTAATGCCAGTTTTGCGGCATAATTTGCCATAAGATCAATAGGATAGCGAATGGTTGTAAGTTTTGGCACCAAATAACGTGCAATCGGCATATCATCAAAACCAATAATAGAGAATTGTTTCGGCACTTTGATATTGTTTTCATTGAGTACGGATAACGCACCTGCCGCCATAGAATCATTGTAGGCAACAACGGCTGTTAAATTATCGTTATAACTCAATAGGTTAATCATGGCTTCTTCACCGCCTTCGAAATCCGGTGTGCTATGTACTATGGCATTTTCGACAACGGGGATACCATGTTCTGTAAGCGCATTCAAATAACCTTGTTTACGCTCAGCTTCGTCGTTAATTCTATGGTTTGAGCCGATATAACCGATATGGCGATGTCCTGCGTTAATCAGCGTATTGGTCGCAATATAGGTGCCTTTTTGATTATCCAAGCCAACACAACGGGATTCATAACCTTTAATACAGCGGTTGATAATAACCATGCCCGGCACACTTTCTAAATAATCTGCTAAAGTTTGATCGTCTAACGCCTTGGAATGCACGACCAAACAATGGCAACGTTTACGCAGCAGGGTATCAATGGCCTCTTTTTCCTTCTCCGCCTGGTGGTAGCCCATACCAATCAAAATATTTTTGCCATGTTCCATGGCAACGTGATCTACCGCTTTTACTAAAATCGCAAAAAAAGCATCCGTTACATCGGTCACCACGACGCCTAATGTATCAGAACTTTGCGAAGCCAAGGCTTGCGCATTAGCATTCGGACGGTAGTCTAATTGTTCAATGGCGTTCAATACAGCGGCACGGGTGTGTTCTTTTGCACAAGGATGGTTATTTAATACCCTAGAGACCGTTGCGACAGAAACACCGGCTTGTTTTGCCACATCACGAATCGTAACCATGCAGACCCCTTTCTAGATAAAAATGAAAACAACGGAAATCATAATCAGAAAAAAGATTTTTTGGAAACGTTTACTTTTAAAAGTGTCGTCTCTGTCACAGTTTTTCTAATAGCCTTATTGCTTAAATAAAAAGAAATGCATTTTTGTGATCTTGATAACAGTTTAATTTGTGAAATATGCTATTTTATGTCATATTTTTGTAATCGTTTTCATAAATAAAGAAGACACGCATAGAAGCAGATATAGAGGCGTATTATGACAACTGTTTTTGAACCTACCGATCACCCGCATCGCAGATATAACCCCTTAACCGACCAATGGGTTTTAGTTTCTCCTCATCGCGCTAAACGTCCATGGCAAGGACAACAAGAGAAAGTCAATGAAGAACAAAAGCCAAGTCACGATCCGAATTGCTATCTTTGCCCGCGTAATAAACGCATTACCGGTGATCTAAATCCCGATTATCACAAACCTTATGTGTTTAAAAATGACTTCTCCGCGCTGTTAGAAGACACACCGGCACCGCAAAATAACGACAATCCGTTATTCCAAAGTTCACAAGCCCGTGGGGAAAGTCGCGTGATTTGTTTTTCGCCAGATCACAGTAAAACGTTGCCATTATTGACCGCACTTGAGATCGAAGAGGTCATTAAAGTCTGGCAAGAACAACTCCGTGAGCTTGGTCAAAAGTATCAATGGGTACAAATTTTTGAAAACAAAGGGGCGGCAATGGGCTGTTCTAACCCGCATCCGCACGGACAAATCTGGGCAAATAGTTTTCTGCCAAATGAAGTAGCGAGAGAAGATAAAGCACAACGTCAATATTATGAAAAATACGGTTCCGTGCTGTTGGTGGATTACGTCCAACAAGAACTAGCCCGCAAGGAACGTATCGTTGTGGAGACAGAACATTGGGTTGCTGTGGTGCCGTATTGGGCGGTTTGGCCGTTTGAAACGTTGTTGCTGCCAAAAGCACAGGTTAAACGCTTAACGGAATTAAGTGACGCTCAAGCTAAAGATTTAGCCGTGATATTGAAAAAACTGACCACCAAATATGACAACCTATTTGAAACCTCTTTTCCGTATTCCATGGGGTTCCACGCCGCACCGTTTAACGGCGAAGAAAATGACCATTGGCAACTGCATGCTCATTTCTATCCGCCGCTTTTACGTTCTGCTACCGTGCGCAAGTTTATGGTGGGCTATGAAATGCTTGGCGAAAGCCAACGTGATTTGACAGCAGAACAAGCAGCAGAAAGACTGCGTGAGTTGAGTGAAATTCACTATAAACTGAAATAATGCACCCAATTCCCCTCTTTAGCAAAGAGGGGTTAGGGGAGATTTAGTCGCTTCGCTCGCACTTCGTGCCGTTGCTAAAGCAACGTTCAAACGCAAGCGTTTGTGGCAGAAGCTATACCAACCTCATACGAAATTTAAATATCACAATTAAATCTCCCCCTGCCCCTCTTTACAAAAGAGGGGAGTGGTTTGAGAGATATGATAAAGAGAAAGGAAATAACATGACCCCAATCCAAAAATCCCAACACATTTTCACCCAAAAATACAACAAACAACCGGAGTTGACCGTGTATGCGCCCGGTCGCGTGAATATCATCGGTGAACATACCGACTACAACGATGGCTTTGTGATGCCATGCGCTATTAACTATGGCACGGCGATTGCCGGCGCGAAACGCAACGATCATGTTTGGAATGTGTATGCCGCCGATTTGGATTTGTCTGATGAGTTTTCATTAGAGAAAGACATCCCACAAAGTGAACAAAAATGGGCGAATTATGTGCATGGCGTGGTGAAATTTATTCAGGAACGTTGCCCTGATTTTAAACAAGGGGCGGATTTGGTGATTTCTGGTAACGTGCCACATTCTTCCGGCTTGAGTTCTTCTGCTGCGTTAGAAGTGGCAACAGGAAAATTCTGTCAGCAGCTGAGCGATTTGCCTTTAAGCCATACAGACATTGCACTTATCGGACAAAAAGCGGAAAACAAATTTGTTGGCGCTAACTGTGGCAATATGGATCAGCTGATTTCTGCGCTCGGACAACAAGATCATTTATTGATGATTGACTGCCGTAGCCTTGAGACCCAACCAACGCCAGTGCCACAAGATGTGGCGGTGATTATTGTGAACTCTAATGTGCCGCATGATTTGGTTACCGGAGAATACAACACCCGCCGTCAGCAATGTGAACGTGCGGCAGAATTTTTCGGCGTGAAAGCCTTGCGTGATGTGTCAGTGGCTCAGTTTAAAGAAAAAGAAGCAGAATTGACCGCAATTGATCCGCTGGTGGCAAAACGCGCCCGCCATGTGGTCACGGAAAATCAACGGGTGTTAGATGCGGTAGATGCCTTGAAACATAATGACTTAACCCGTCTTGGCGAATTAATGGGGCAGTCACATGATTCTATGCGCGATGATTTTGAAATCACTGTGCCACAAATTGATTATTTAGTGGAATTGGCACAGTTGGTGATCGGTAAACAGGGTGGTGCACGCATGACCGGAGGTGGTTTCGGCGGTTGTATCGTTGCTCTTGCGCCACACGATAAAGTGGAAGCCGTACGTAAAATCGTGGCAGACAATTACGAAAAACAAACAGGCTTGAAAGAAGACTTTTATGTTTGCACGGCTTCACAAGGAGTGCATGTATGCTAGAACAACACGACCAGGGCACTGCGCCGGACGGCTTGCCGTTTCAGCTTTTTACTTTGCAAAATACGCAAGGAATGCGCGTGCAATTTACCGATTGGGGCGCGACCTGGACATCTTGCCGCGTGCCGGTCAACGGAGAATTGCGCGAAGTCTTGCTGGGTTGCAAGTTGGAAGCGTATCCCGTTCAAAAAGCCTATTTAGGGACGAGTGTCGGACGTTATGCCAACCGTATTGCCAATGCCCAATTTCCGCTTAATGATAAAATTGTGACCTTAACCGCCAACCAAGGAACGCATCAACTTCACGGCGGTGTAAACGGCTTTGATAAACGCCGTTGGGCATTAGAAAAGTGCGGTGAAAATTTCGTGTGTTTTTCTTTGCATTCTGCCGACGGTGATCAAGGTTTTCCCGGCAATGTGGATGTGACGGTAACTTACACCTTAACGGAAGAGAATTCGGTAAAAATCGAGTATGCTGGGAAAAGCGATCAGGATACGGCATTGAATTTAACTAACCACGCTTATTTCAATTTAGAAAACGCTGAGCAGGGGACAGATGTTCGTCATCACTGCTTGCGTCTGAATGCGGATTTCTATTTGCCGGTAGATAACGAAGGGATTCCAAATTCGCCGTTAAAACACGTTGTCGGCACCAGTTTTGATTTTCGCGTTGCCAAGCCGATTCAACAGGATTTTCTACAAGGCGAACAGCTTGCCACCAAGGGCTACGATCATTCTTTTGTCATCAACAAAGCCTGGCAAAAACCTTGTGTTTTGCTGAGTTCACCAAATGATGATTTGCATTTGGAAGTGTTGACTTCACAAGCAGCATTACAGGTTTATACCGGTAATTTCCTCGCTGGCACACCAACTCGGCATGGCACGCAATACGCGGATTACAGTGGCGTTGCATTGGAAACCCAATGTCTTCCGGACACGCCAAATCACCCCGAATGGCAAAATTACGGCGGTATTGTAAAAGCCGACAGTGAGTATTATCAATGGACGGAATATTGCTTTAAGGCATAGCAAGGCTGAAGATCGTCGCTTGTGAAGAATGGGCTACGATCTTGGCTTGAGTGATATTTCGGCGTTTTGAGTCAGCCATGCTGTCATCCCATTTCCTTTTCTTCTAAAATCGCCTACAAAATCCCACAAAGTGCGGTGGGAAATCTGCTAAAATAAACACCGGTTTTTTATCGACGAAAGGGCGACATCATCGAAAATTGGCAACGCGGTTTCGTACTACATCGCAAATCTTACAGCGAAACCAGTTTATTGGTAGATTTACTCACCGAAGATTTCGGGCGTATCAGCGTATTGGCAAAAGGTGCACGGGCAAAGCGTTCCATGCTAAAAGGCGTGCTACAACCCTTTACGCCGCTCCTGCTACGTTGGAGCGGTCGCGGTGATCTAAAAATTCTCACCAAAGCAGAACCTGCCGCCATTGCCTTACCCTTACAAAATGTTGCCTTGTACAGCGGCTTTTATTTAAACGAACTCATTTGCCGCGTATTGGAACCGGAAACAGCCTATCCGCAATTGTTCCAACACTATTTGCAATGTTTAACGCAATTAGCCGTATCACAAACTCACGTGGAGCCTGCGCTACGCACCTTTGAATTTCAACTCTTGCGCACCTTAGGTTATGGCATTGATTTCACTCATTGTGCCGGCTCCGGCAAACCCGTGGAAGCGGACATGACCTATCGTTACCGCGAAGAAAAAGGCTTCATTGCCTCCTTAATCAAGGATAATTTAACCTTTTATGGGCATGAATTATTGGCATTCGAGCAAACCCAATTTGATGATCCTGCCGTGTTATCGGCAGCCAAACGCTTCACGCGCATTGCATTAAAACCGTATTTAGGCGACAAATCCTTGAAAAGCCGAGAATTATTCACCCAACACAGCTTATATTCAAAATAACATGGCATTACTTTACAGCGACAACAAACCAAAGAAAAAGACCGCAAATTTCACCGCACATATTCTTGATTTAGATTATCAAGGGTTAGGCGTGGCTAAAATCAACGGCAAAACTTGGTTTATTGAAAACGCGCTGCCGCAAGAAAGTGTAGAAGCTCGCGTATTGGAAGAAAAACGCCAATACGGTCAAGGTGTAGCGCAGCGTATTTTACGCCAAAGCCCGAATCGCCAAACACCGCCATGCGTTTATTTTGAACAATGCGGGGGGTGCCAAAATCAACACATTCCCATTGAATTACAACGTTCTGCCAAGCAAACCGCGTTGGTTCAACGCTTATCCCGTTTACAGCCGGAGCCCATTCATTTCATGCCGTTATTGCAAGGTGAGCCTTGGCATTACCGCCGTCGGGTACGCTTAAGTGTATTGTTGGACAGTAAAAATCGTAAACTGAATATCGGCTTACGGCGTAAAAATTCACAGCAAATTATTCCTATCGACCATTGTTTGGTGTTGGAACAGCCGCTGAATGATTTATTGCTCAAACTGACCGCACTTTTCGCGCAATGGACAACACCACAACAACTGGGGCATATTGAACTTGTTGCAGCAGACAATGGCATCGCCATGTTATTGCGCCATGTAAAAAACATTACTGAAATCGACCGCACTTTATTATTACGGTTTGCCGAACAACACCAACTCATGTTATTTGTACAAGAACATGACAGCATTGAACATTGGCAGGGTGAACAGCCTTTTTACCGTTTGGACGATGACCTTACCTTGCAATTTGATATTCGCGATTTCATTCAAATTAATGCACAATTAAACCGTCAAATGATCGCAACAGCGTTAGACTGGTTGGAGCTTAATCCACAGGATCATGTGTTAGATTTATTCTGTGGTATGGGCAACTTCACCTTACCGCTGAGTCGCAAAGTAAAAAGTGCGGTAGGCATTGAAGGCGTTTCTGCGATGGTGGAAAAAGCCCGTGCCAATGCCGAACGAAACGGTTGTCATAATGTCCAATTTTACCGGACCGATTTGGATAAACCATTTATCAGTCAACCGTGGGCGCAGCAACCCTTCAATAAAATTTTGCTCGACCCACCACGCACAGGGGCAGCATTTGCTTTAAATGCGCTCTGTCAGTTACAGGCTGAAAGCATTCTGTATGTTTCTTGCAATCCTGCAACACTCGTGCGAGATACGGAAATCTTGCGTGACGCAGGCTATCAATTGGATAAAGTCGCCATGATCGATATGTTCCCACAAACCGGTCATTTGGAGTCGATAAGTTTATTTCGAAAAAGATAAGGATTCATTATGGTCGCTGTGAGAGGATCTCATTTATTAAATCCTAAAGATTTTGAGATTGAAAAATGGTGCGCTAACTTGAATGTAGCGGAAAATGTCAAAGCCAACTTAATGACGGCATGGCATTATTCGCAACAGAAAATGACCTTGCGTGCTGAGCACCAGCAGGAAGAAGCCCATTTGCTGACCTTCGGTGTGGAAATGGTGGAAATCCTCAACAGCTTAAACATGGATGCCGATAGCTTGTTCACCGCCATGCTTTTCCCTATCGTCCGCGATCAACTGGTGGATTTAGCCCAAATTGAAGAAGATTTCGGCGCCCAGATCAGCAAACTGGTACGCGGTGTTATCGAAATGGACAATATCCGCCAACTCAACATCACCCATTCTGCCAGCAGCTTGCAGGTGGATAACGTGCGCCGAATGTTGCTCGCCATGGTAGATGATTTCCGCTGTGTGATTATCAAATTAGCGGAGCGTATCGCCTTTTTGCGTGATGCTGAAAAAAATTATACGGAAGAAGAACGCGTCCTCGCCGCCAAAGAATGTGCCAATATTTACGCCCCACTTGCCAACCGCTTAGGCATCGGGCAGCTCAAATGGGAACTGGAAGATTACTGTTTCCGTTATCTGCATCCGGAACAATATCGCGCCATCGCCAAACTATTAAAAGAACGTCGCCTTGACCGCGAACAATATATCGCCGATTTTGTGACCGAGCTTTCCGGTTATTTACAAGAAAACATTCCACATGTGGAGGTGTACGGTCGCCCGAAACATATTTACAGCATTTGGCGAAAAATGCAGAAAAAGCACTTAGAGTTTAGTGGCTTATATGATGTTCGTGCAGTACGTATTATTGTGCAAAAATTGCAAGACTGTTACACCGCACTTGGCATTGTACACACCCACTTCAAACATCTGCCAAAAGAATTCGACGATTATGTTGCCAATCCAAAACCGAACGGCTACCAATCCATTCACACCGTGGTGTTGGGTAAAGGCGGCAAACCAATAGAAGTGCAAATTCGTACCCAACAAATGCACGATGATGCCGAACTTGGTGTCGCGGCACACTGGAAATACAAAGAAGGCGCCAGCGCCGGCCGTTCCGGTTACGAAGAAAAAATCGCCTGGTTACGCAAACTGTTGGCGTGGCAAGATGATATTACCGACTCCGGCGAAGTGATGGCGGAATTACGCAGCCAAGTGTTTGATGATCGCGTGTATGTCTTTACGCCGAAAGGCGAAGTCGTGGATTTGCCAACCGGCTCCACGCCGCTGGATTTTGCCTACGCCATTCACAGTGAAATTGGTCACCGTTGTATCGGCGCCAAAGTGGGCGGACGCATTGTGCCGTTCACCTATCAGCTCCAAATGGGCGATCAGGTGGATATCATCACGCAGAAAAACCCGAACCCAAGCCGCGACTGGCTTAACCCGAATCTCGGCTTTACCCACACGGCAAAAGCCCGTGCAAAAATACACGCGTGGTTCAAAAAACAGGATCGTGATAAAAATATTCCGGCCGGCAAAGAATTGTTGGAAAGCGAAATTAACCGCCTGGGCATCAGCTTAAAACAAGTGGAACAACAAGCCTTGCCGCGTTATAACCTGAAAAACCTCGACGATTTATATGCAGGCATCGGCGGTGGTGATATTCGTATCGGGCCGTTAATCAACTTCCTGCAAAACAAATTCATCAAAATCTCCGCGCAGGAAGTGGATGAAGAAATCTTGCGTCACGTCAGCACCAAAAGTGCGGCTAATGCCCAACAAAAAACGGAACGCAAAGATTGCGTTATCGTCGAAGGCGTCGGCAACTTGATGCACCACATTGCACGTTGTTGCCAACCGATTCCGGGCGACAGCATTGTGGGCTACATCACCATGGGGCGTGGTATTTCTATTCACCGTTGTGATTGCGAACAATTCCTTGAGCTGCAAAGCGTTCACCCGGAACGTGTGGTGGAATCCCGTTGGGGCGATAATTATTCTAACGGCTTCCATCTCAATATTCGCATTGTGGCGTCAGATCGCAACGGCTTATTGCGCGACATCACTACCGTGCTGGCAAACGACAAAATCAGCGTACTCGGCGTGTCTTCCCGTACGGATACAAAACGCCAAGTGGCAAACATCGACATGCAAATTGAACTCAACAACGTGGAAATGTTGAGTAAGATTCTATCCCGTTTGGAAAAACTGGATGATGTCATTGAAGCTAAACGCCTCTAATAACAATAAATAAACAAAGGAAAACCTAATGGACAAAACGACGGGGCTAACCCACTTAATCAAATCCACTCAATATTCCATGCAAGGCTTAAAAAGTGCGGTCAAATATGAAACCGCTTTTCGCCACGAGCTTTTCTGCTGCCTTTTCATGATTCCACTTGCCCTATGGCTTGGCGATGATGCTATTGAAAAAGCACTGATGATCGGCAGTGTATTGTTAGTCTTAGTGGTGGAACTACTCAATAGCGCCATCGAAGCGGTGGTAGATCGCATTGGTACAGAACGCCACGAACTCTCCGGTCGCGCCAAAGATCAAGGCTCTGCAGCGGTATTTATTGCGTTAGTTATCGTTGTAATTACCTGGGCTTCCATGTTATTTAATTAAAAAATGCAGATCAAACCGACCGCACTTTTAAATAACACCAAGCAGAAAGTGAATATGCCAAAAATACAAACGATTTTCCCCCTGTTACAAAATGCTGCAAATTCCGACAAAGCTATCGAAATGGCAGCATATATGAAAAATCAGTTTGATTTTCTTGGTATTCCTACACCGTTGCGCCGTAAACTTTGCAAGTCGTTATTTAAAGAGATGAAGCCACAAGCACTCGATTGGGACTTTGTGGAAGCCTGTTGGGAAAGTCCGTATCGTGAAATGCAATATATTGCGACGGATTACTTAAATATGTTGGTCGAGCAACTTACACCGCAGGATTTATCTCGAATTGAGCGGTTAATCATCCGCAAATCCTGGTGGGACACCGTTGATGTGTTAGACAAAGTTATTGGTGGTATCTTTTTAAACTTCCCAGAAATTCGACCGCAGCTAATTCACTGGAGCCAACACGACAACATCTGGTTGCGGCGAGTCGCTATTGATTGTCAATTATCACTGAAACGACAGACGGATCAGGCATTACTTAACGAAGTCATTCAAAATAATTTCGGTCAGTCAGAATTTTTTATTAACAAAGCCATTGGCTGGGCATTGCGCGAATATGGCAAAACCCATCCGGATTGGGTGAGAAATTTTGTGCAACAACATAGGGAAAAAATGGCACCGCTGAGCGTACGGGAAGCGTTGAAAAGATTAAAATGAAGCAAAAATAACGGTTTATGAGGCTCCAGTTCGGTGTGGAAATCTCTCCGTAGCGTGCAACTTGTTGCACGAACTAAAATCGTGAACACATTTTGTTAGGAGACACCTTAAACCGTCTTCTTTATTTTTGCCTGAAGCCCGGCTATAGCCTTGCATTCATCCTCACTATGTTTACCCTTAATCGCTATGGATTGTAAAAACACTTTAATATCTTGTAATTGAGAAATTTTTTCTTCTACCAGCGTCAGTTGCTTAAGTACCAATTTGTCAGCGTAATAATGATTAGCGGTATGAAATTTGAGTGCGTTAAGTTGTTTAATATCCTCCAAAGAAAAACCAAGCCGACGACAATTTTTAATGAAAATAAGTTGTGTCACACTTTCTTCATCATACGATCGATAACCGTTAGCCTGTCGTTTTGGTTCCGGTAAGACGCCTTGTTTTTCATAGTAACGAATGGTTTCTAAGTGAATCCCGGTACGTTTACTCAGCTCATTGACTTTCATTTCTTCCTCCCCAAAAATTTTTACCATTCTAACAAAAAATACTTGACCCCGTAGTCCCTACGAACTTTAAGCTGTTCTGCACTCAAAGTAAGTAAGGAAGGAACGAGATGCCACATCAACACAAACACGAACATTCACACGCTCATACACCAACAAATAAAAAGATTTTAAGCACTAGTTTAGTCATTATCAGCAGCTATATGATCATCGAGTTTTTAGGTGGCTATTATTTTAATAGCCTCGCCTTAATGGCTGACGCTGGGCATATGGCAAATGACAGCCTATCGTTGCTCCTCGCCCTCATTGCTTTATTTTTAAATGCACAAAACCAAAAAAGGTTCGCGCTGTTAAATGGCACTTCTCTGATTGTGGTGGCAGTATGGATTTTGGTGGAAGCGATAGAACGTTGGCAATACCCAACGACAATGTTGGCGTTGCCTATGCTAGGCGTTGCCATCACTGGACTCTTGGTAAACATTTTCGTAGCTTGGCTAATGATGAAAGGCGATCATGAAAACTTAAACATCAAAGCCGCCTATTTACACGTATTAGCTGACCTGTTTGGCTCACTGGTCGCCATTATCGCCGGGCTAAGCGCATGGTTGCTGAACTGGCAATGGGTTGATCTTGTTGCTAGCAGTATTTTAAGCTTACTAGTATTACGCAGTGGTATAAACGTTGTTCGTCAGGCAATCATTCGTGCATCAAGATGCACGCTACAGAATTAAATAACGCCCCGTAGCGTGCAACTCGTTACACGAAATAAATAAGGTGTCGTACGTGATTCGGTCATGCATCAAGATGCACGCTACGTTGAACTCGAAATCACACTCAGTGAGGAATCTCCCGTAGCGTGCAACTCGTTGCACGAAATGAATAATGCGCAGTGCGTAGTGCGGTCGTGCATTAAGATGCACGCTACGTTGAATTTAGAATCCTGTGCGGAGGGAAGATTATTCATGCCTCAAAATGCACGAGCTCATTGATAACGTTACCGTATATTGCTATTCGGTAATTTAACTTCTCTTACCGACATCGTCATTCCATCAATCAACAACAATCTGCCACATAAATTCGTGCCGATTTTTAACCGCACTTTGATGGCTTCTAAGGCTTGAATAGAGCCAACCAAACCGACAATCGGTGCCAATACGCCGGCTTCTACGCAACTTAACGCGTTGTTGCCGAATAAGCGGCTGAGGGTGTGATAGGTTGGCGTGTTGTCTTCATAAGTGAAAACAGAAACCTGTCCCTCCATACGAATTGCCGCACCGGAAATGAGCGGAATTTTATGGGCAGAACAAACCGTGTCTAATTGATTGCGAGTGGTGACATTGTCAGTGCAATCCAATACTACATCAAATTTGCCAACCAAGTCGTGAAGTTGTTGCTCATCCAATAATTGATGGATTGCATTGACTTCAATATGTGGATTTAAACGTTGCAGGGAGAGTTTCGCCGATTCCACTTTGGGCATACCAAGGCGACTGTCATCATGTAAGACTTGGCGCTGTAAATTAGATAAATCCACGGTGTCGAAATCCAACAAGGTTAAATGACCCACTCCGGCAACGGCTAAATATTGGCCGGCAGCACAACCTAATCCGCCGAGACCAACAATCAGCATTTTGCTACTTTTTAACGTTTCTTGTCCGTCAAAATCAATGTCTTTCAACACGATTTGACGGTTGTAGCGCAATTCTTCTTGATGAGTTAATTCCATAACAAACTCAATATATTAGCGTAATAAATCGTTGAAAGGCTCGATGGTGACGGTTTCACCCGCGACAACGTTGCCACGCTCTTGTTCTAGCACGATAAAGCAGTTGCTTTTCACAAAGGAACTAAACAAATGCGAGCCTTGGAAGCCTACCGGTTGTACTTCAATTTGGCCTTGTGCATTGAGTTGATAGAAACCTCGTTGGAAGTCTAAGCGTCCCGGTGCTTTTTTCAGATTGCTCGCCGCAATGGCTGTTAAACGCATTGGCGCTTTCCATCGACTGTAACCGCTTAGTTTTGCGATTGCCGGTTGTACTAATTGATAGAAAGTCACCAAGGCTGATACCGGATTGCCCGGCAAGCCACAGAACCAGGCTTTTTCTAATTTACCAAAAGCAAAAGGTTTGCCCGGTTTAATGGCTATTTTCCAGAAGTTGATTTTACCCACTTTCTCTAAAATATGTTTGGTGAAATCCGCTTCCCCCACAGACACACCGCCACTGGTGATCACCAAATCCGCTTGTTGTTGCGCTTCTATAAAGGCCTTTTCAAATTGCGCCTCGTTGTCCGGTAAAATGCCGAAATCTAACACATCGCAATTGAGTTTTTCTAACAACAGTTTTACGGTGAAGCGGTTCGTGTCATAAATTTGACCGGCTTGTAGCGGTTGTCCGACCGGTACCAGCTCGTCACCGGTAGAAAGCACGGCCACTTTTAAGCGTGAGAAAACCTTGACTTTTTCGATGCCGAGAGAGGCGAGTAAGGGTAAGGAAACGGCATTGAGTAATGCCCCTTGTTTTAATACCACATCGCCTTGTTTCACATCTTCCCCAATGCGGCGAATATTTTGACCCAATTTAGGCAGACTGGTAAACGTCACCGTGCCATCATCGTTTACTTGAACCTCTTCCTGCATCACTACCGCGTCAGCACCTTGCGGAATCATCGCACCGGTCATGATTCTGACCGCACTTTGTGCCGTCCATTCTCCTTCAAAAGGCGCACCGGCAAAGGCTTTTCCGGCAACGGATAGCGTCATGGATTGTTGTAAATCCGCCAACCGTACGGCATAACCGTCCATCGCGGAATTATCGAAAGAAGGCACGTTAATCGGAGAAATGACATTTTCAGCACAAATTCGTTGACTGGCTTGATGTATCGGCAACGTTTCCGTGCCAGTCGGAGAAGGAAGTTGATTTAACATTTGTTCAAGTGCTTGAGACAGTGGCAACATAGGGAATCCTTGTAAGAATAAAAAAGTGCGGTCATTATACGCTAATCTTCGGCTATTGACCTAGGGGATCTCATGAGCCGTAAATATCGCGAAAAAACACCGCACTTTTGAAAGTGAATAGCTTTATGCCAATCTTGCTTTTGCTTCTGCAATGGCTTCTGCGATACGCAATGGAGACACTCCGCCTTTAGCCGCGCGTTTGTCTAAGCAAGATTGTAAGGAAAGAATGTCGTATACATCGTCCGACACTTTTTCACAGAATTGACGAAATTCAGGAATAGTCAGGTCTTCTAAGGCCTTGTGTTGCTTGATGGCATACACCACGGTTTCACCTACAATGTGATGGGAATCACGGAACGGTACGCCTTTGGCAACCAAATAATCGGCCAGTTCGGTGGCGTTGGAATAGCCTTTGAGGGCGGATTCACGGGTGCGTTTCACGTTCACTTTGATGTCGTCTAATACTAATGACGCCATGTCTAAGCAATCTTGCCAAGTGTCCAATGCATCGAAAATGCCTTCTTTGTCTTCCTGCATATCTTTGTTATAGGCTAACGGTAAACCTTTTAAGGTCATTAACATCCCATTTAACGCACCGATAACCCGTCCTGCTTTGCCACGGATTAATTCGCAGGCATCAGGGTTTTTCTTTTGCGGCATGAGGGAGGAGCCGGATGTCACGCGATCGGAGAGTTCCACAAAGTTAGATTCGCCACTGTTGAAAATAATCATATCTTCGGCGAAACGGGACAAATGCACCATGCTCAGCGAGGCGGCTGAAAGTAGTTCGACGATATGATCGCGATCGGAGACGCTGTCTAAGCTGTTACGGGTTGCAAATGCGAAATTGAGATCTTTGGCGAGCTGTTCGCGATCGATAGGATACGCCGTGCCAGCAAGGGCGCCACTGCCTAGCGGACAGCTGTTCATGCGGCGGTAAGCATCGGCTAAACGGGAATAATCGCGATCCAACATTTCCACGTAAGCCATGCACCAATGGGCAAAGGTAATTGGTTGGGCGCGTTGCAGGTGGGTGTAACCCGGCATCACGGCATCTTGGTTATTTTCTGCGGTAAGCACCAATTTGCGTTGTAACTCGCGAAGGGAATGTTGCAATTCGGCCACCCGCTCTTTACACCACATTTTGATGTCGAGCGCCACTTGGTCGTTACGACTGCGACCGGTGTGCAGTTTTTTACCTAAATTGCCCACTTTGTCGATAAGTTTACTTTCCACCCAACTGTGAATGTCTTCCGCATCATCTTGTAAAATCGCTTGCAGATTTGACCGCACTTCAATCAATAATTCGTTCAGTGCTTGTTCTAATTGTTGTTGTTCTTGTACGCTTAAAATATTGACAGAAACCAAGGCTTTCGACCAGCCGATAGAGCCTTCAATATCTTGCTCGGCAAGGCGATAGTCAAAGCGTAATGAATCGTTAAAATTTTTAAAACGCTTGTCCGCGGCCTGCGTAAAGCGCCCACCCCAAAGTGCCATAGAATCCTCTGATTTGTGATTGGTGAAATTGGTTAAAAAATATATCACAGAAACAAAAAAGGCGATCAACAAAAAATTGGCTTTTTGTTACCGCACTTTTTGTGTCATTGACCGTTATTTTAATAAATCTTCGTTTTTAGCGTGAATTTGTGAATCCATGTGAAAGCATCATCCTATCACTTTTTACCGTGAAAGAAGAATGTGTTAAGCAAAGTAAGGTATATAAAATAAGAAATGAAGTGGTGGGCGATACCGGTCTCGAACCAGTGACCCCCTCCTTGTAAGGGAGGTGCTCTCCCAACTGAGCTAATCGCCCACGTCGTTACATTGACAACATTGAAAACCTAAAAAAAGTGGTGGGCGATACCGGTCTCGAACCAGTGACCCCCTCCTTGTAAGGGAGGTGCTCTCCCAACTGAGCTAATCGCCCGACGAATCGGTATTTTAAGATTTTAAGTGGTGGGCGATACCGGTCTCGAACCAGTGACCCCCTCCTTGTAAGGGAGGTGCTCTCCCAACTGAGCTAATCGCCCTCAATGTTGTGAGCGTGCATTATAATTGCTCAATGATTTCAGTCAACAGATTTTTACCAAAAATCCGTCAGTTGTTTCAAAAATAGGCACAATTCGTGATTTTTCCTTAAGAATCCAAACAAGTCGTAGTACAATACCGCCCAATTATTTGCACAGAAAAAGGTTATAACATGAAATTAGAAGCATTATTTGATTTGGATCCCAACGTGAAGGTGCGTACCCGTTTTGCACCGAGCCCGACCGGTTATTTGCACGTTGGTGGCGCGCGCACCGCACTTTATTCCTGGTTATACGCTAAACACAATCACGGTGAATTTGTGTTACGTATTGAAGATACCGATTTGGAACGTTCCACACCGGAAGCCACGCAAGCCATTTTAGAAGCCATGGAATGGTTAGATTTGGCTTGGGAGCATGGCCCTTATTATCAAACTAAGCGTTTTGACCGTTATAACCAAGTTATCGATCAAATGATTGAGCAAGGTTTGGCATACCGTTGTTACTGTACCAAAGAACGTTTGGAAACATTACGTCATACACAAGAACAAAATAAAGAAAAACCGCGCTATGACCGCCATTGTTTACACGATCACGCTGAACATTCTGCTGATGAACCGCATGTTGTGCGTTTTAAAAATCCAACTGAAGGTTCTGTGGTATTTGATGATGCGGTGCGTGGACGCATTGAAATCAGCAACAGTGAATTGGATGACTTGATTATCCGCCGTACCGACGGCTCACCGACTTATAACTTCTGCGTGGTGGTAGATGACTGGGATATGGGCATCACCCACGTTGTGCGCGGTGAAGACCATATTAATAACACCCCGCGTCAAATTAACATTTTAAAAGCCCTTGGCGCACCGATTCCGGTATATGCACACGTTTCCATGATTAACGGGGACGATGGTCAAAAACTGTCTAAACGTCACGGCGCCGTGAGCGTGATGCAATATCGTGATGAAGGCTATTTGCCGGAAGCGCTTATTAACTATTTGGTGCGTTTGGGCTGGGGCCACGGTGATCAGGAAATTTTCACCCGCCAAGAAATGATTGATTTATTTGATTTACACTCCGTGAGTAAATCTGCCAGTGCCTTTAATACCGAAAAATTATTGTGGTTGAACCATCACTATATTCGTGAATTGCCAGCGGACTACGTCGCGAAACATTTAGCATGGCAATATCAGGATTTAGGCATTGACACATCCAACGGCCCGGCATTAACGGAAATCATTACTATGCTTGCGGATCGTTGTAAAACGTTACGTGAAATGGCGATTGCCAGCCGTTATTTCTTTGAAGAGTTTGACGCTTTCGATGAAGCCGCAGTGAAAAAACACTTCAAAGCCGGCGCGGTAGAAGCGCTTGAAAAAGTAAAAGAAAAACTGACCGCACTTTCCACTTGGGATTTGCATTCTACGCACGAAGCCATTGAACAAACCGCTGCCGAATTAGAGGTTGGTATGGGTAAAGTGGGGATGCCACTGCGCGTCGCTGTGACCGGTGCAGGACAATCACCGTCTATGGATGTGACCTTAGTAGGAATCGGACGTGAGCGCGTATTAAGCCGAATTCAACGTGCTATTGATTTTATTCACGGACAAAATGCTTAAGATTTAATCTGATAGCGATGAATTAAAAATTTAATATTGACAGACTAAGTGGCGGAATTTATCATAGCCGCCACTTATGGGGATATAGCTCAGTTGGGAGAGCGCTTGAATGGCATTCAAGAGGTCGTCGGTTCGATCCCGATTATCTCCACCAAATTACTAAAGCAAGGTTAATGACCTTGCTTTTTTTTGTCTGTAGAATAGCGGTTTGTGCTATTAAGGCAATCTCAACCCACCACTCTCACCAAAGAGACATACGATAGACAAAGAAAGCGCAGTGATCTTTGGAAATATTTTTCAATCAACGTATTGTGCGTTATTCATTTCGCGCGTAGTGCGCATCTTGATGCACGACCGAATCACGCATGGAACGTGATTTAATCCTTTCGAGTATTCACGATTTCGTATGTAGCGTGCAACTTGTTGCACGAATAATTAACCCCAATGTGTAAATTTATTGATTGCCTTGTAATGTGCATCTTGATGCACGACCGAATAAACCACGACATGAAATAAAGTGCGGTGATTTTTTCGTGCATTTCAGACAACGTATCATCCACCGTCAAGAGCGTTATTCATTTCGAATGTAGCGTGCAACTTGTTGCACGACCGAACCACACAAGGAACGTTATTTAACCCTTTTCCGGCATTTCCGATTTCGTGCAACAAGTTGCACGCTACGATGCACGACCGAATCACACATGGAACGTTATTTAATCCTTTCGGGTATTTACGATTTCGTGTAACAGGTTGATGCGATGAGGTAAATTAATTTACATGGGATCAAAATAGGCACCTTGAAGGTGCCTATTTGTTTTTAAAGTGCGGTAAGAAAACGTAATGTTTTCAGTTAACCGATTTATTTTTTGTCTTTTGACGCTTCCGGTTTAGCCTCTGCGCCTTGTAACCAGCCCGGTGCCACTTTGCTCATATCCGGTAAGTTGTGCGCGATACCTTTATGGCAGTCAATACAGGTTTTGCCATTTTCTTGCGCAAATTTATGCATTTTTTGTGCCACGGTTTTTTGTTGGGAGAAGTCCATACGATCCATTTTGTGGCAGTTGCGACATTCTTGTGAATCGTTGCCTTTCATCCGTGCCCATTCATTTTCTGCCATGTGCGGACGACGGGCATTAAATTTCTCAAGGGTATCGGTTAAGCCCATGTAATGGGCATACACTTCTTTTGCTGCCACCACTTTTCGCCACATTTTCGGGCCAAATTCATGCGGAACGTGGCAGTCCGGACAGCTTGCGCCCACACCGGTACGGGTTTGATAGTGTACACTGTGCAAATATTCCGGATAGGCATCATTGGTGTGGCAACTTGCGCAGAATTCTTCCGTGTTTGTTTGTGCTAAACCATAGTTGAATCCTACCCAAGATAGAATACCGCCGATAAATGACAATACAATGATAGTTCCTACTGCGATACGGCTAGGCGATCTAAACCAGTGCCAGAATCTCTTGAGGATGTTGCTTTTTTTGTCTGACATAGTCACCTCTTATTGTCCGTAACCTTTCATTGGTTTGAATTCGTTTGGCACGATTGGCTCAACATCCGACTGAGATACGTGACATTGCAAACAGAAATAACGACGTGGAGATGCGCTAGAGCCAATGTTACCCTCGCGATCAGCAAAGTGCGTTGGGCTGATGCGTGTTGCACCGGTAACGCGAGACGCTTCAACGCTGTGGCAGTTTAAGCATTGGTTAACATTTTTTGTGATTTGGTAGTTTTTTACACTATGCGGCACCATTGGTGGTTGGTTGACATAGTTTAATGCCGGCAATTCGCTTTGTTTTGGTGCATCGTGGAATGCCGGTTTGACACTCTCCGGTGAATTATTGAAAAAGTCGCCGGCACCTGTGTTGGCTTGGTCCGCCATGACAGATGTTGCAAACAATGCCGTCAATACAGCACTACCAAAAGTAAAGAGGTTTTTTCTAGTCATTTTTAATCACTCCCCCGAATGATGGAAATTTTTTTATTTTTATTGGTTTAATGTGACAACAGGAATGTCGTTATTAAACCTATGGCTAAAGGTAAATACTTTTTCAGGACAAACGTCAATACAACGTCCGCAACTGATACAATCTTGTGAAAGCACAAGGAGGCTTTCGCTGTTTTTTCCGTGTAATGGTGAGCGTAACACTTGCGGTTCCGGGCAAACGTTGTAGCAGTCCATGCAATTATCACATCTTGCACGGTCAATGACTTTGACCCGAAGCAAGCTTTTTGCACCGATAACGCCATAAGTTGCCCCGATTGGGCAGAGGTGTCCACACCATCCGTGTTCAACAATGAACAAATCAAAGAAGAAGACAACGAGGATTAACCACACTGTTGCGCCAAAGCCATAAATTAAGGCTCTTCCTAAGGCGGCAACGGGGTTGACCCATTCCCATAATAATAAGCCACTGACGGCACTACCGGCTAAAATCATCACTAAGATGGCGTAGCGTAAACTGCGTGGAATTTTTGCCGTTTGGCGAATACCTAACTTACGGCGAATCCAAGCCGCACAATCGGTGACGACATTTAGCGGACAAACCCAACCACAGAATACTTTGCTGCCCAATAACGCATAGGTGATAAAAATAATTAATGCGCCACTGAGTGTGAGAATTCCTGGTAAGTGACCGCTGGCAAGACTTTCTAAGGTAATCAACGGATCGCTTAATGGAATTACATCAAATAACAAGCTTCCACTATAATTGCCTTTTAAAATCCAAACACCGAAGTAAGGTCCACTTAAAAACATCAACAAAATGCTTAATTGGGTTAGACGTCGCCAAAATAAGAAACGATTGGCGTGCCACCACCCTAGCTTTTCTCTGGCTTCTCGTCCGGCAAATTTTGGTGCATTAGCCATTACTTACCTCCTAATACCGGTGCCAAAATAGGTTCCGGAATCTCTTCTACACCTGCTGCAGGAATGGCTCCCGCCGGTGGAGCGACGCCGTCCGGTAATCGGGTCGGCATGGAAATCAAATCATTTGGCGCAAGTGAATGCCCAGCTTTGGATTTTTCTTCCCAACCTAGTCGGTAATGTTTGCCTAGCATACCTTTCGCTAAGGACATTGGAAGCACTTTGATCGCGGCTTCTTCCAATACGCAAGCCTCTTCACATTTACCACAACCGGTACAAGCATCTGAATGTACGGTCGGAATAAACATGGCGTGTTTTCCGGTACGCTCATTACGATGACTTTCTAACGTAATGGCTTTGTCGATTAACGGACAAACCCGATAGCAAACATCGCAACGTAACCCTTGCCAATTCAGGCAAGTTTCATGATCCAATAAGACAGCAAGTCCCATACGGGATTGGTTAATATCCTGCGCTTCACGATCTAAAGCACCACTCGGACAGGCATGCGCGCAAGGAATATCCGGACACATTTCACAAGGCTTATCTCGCGCAATGAAGTACGGCGTACCGGCTTCCATTGGCGAAAGCAAGGAGGCCAAATGCAACATATCGTATGGACAAGCTTGGACACACTGACCGCAACGAATGCAGGCAGCAGCAAACTTTTCATCATCCTCAATGGCAAATGGTGGGCGTAATGCCACCCCCTCACGGGCTAAGCTTTGTTTTTGTTGTAAACCTAATAAGAGTCCAAGACCCACTAGCCCCCCCGCAGTACGGGTTGCATCTTTGAGAAATTTTCGGCGTTCAGACGTGACAGTCGGTTTTTTCATTGTCTTAATGACCGCACCGAAGTGCGGTCGTTTTTTTCATTGTTTATTAAGCTTTTTCCACTTTCACCGCACATTTTTTGAAGTCGGTTTCTTTGGAAATCGGATCAGTTGCATCTAAGGTGAGCTTATTGGCTAACTGACCGGCATCAAAGAAAGTGGTGTAAACCAAGCCTTCCGGCACTTTATTACGGCCACGGGTATCTAAGTAAGAAATCATCTCACCACGACGTGAAGCGATTTTAATCTTGTCGCCATGACGTAATCCGCGTTTTTGTGCATCGTTCGGGTGCATCCAAACTACGTTATTCGGGAAAGCACGGTGCAATTCCGGTACACGACGAGTCATTGTTCCTGTGTGCCAGTGCTCTAACACACGACCGGTACATAACCATAAATCGTATTCTTCATCCGGTGATTCTGCAGGTGGCTCATAAGGCACCGCAAGAATGATCGCTTTTTTATCCGGATAGCCGTAGAACGCCACACCTTCGCCTTCTTTCACATACGGGTCAAAGCCTTCACGGTAACGCCATAAGGTTTCTTTACCGTCAACAACCGGCCAACGTAAGCCGCGTGCTTTGTGGTACATATCAAACGGTGCCAAGTCATGACCATGGCCACGGCCAAATGACGCGTATTCTTCAAATAAGCCTTTATGTAAATAGAAGCCGAAGTGGTAAGACTCATCATTTAATTGGCCTTCTGCAAGATCGCTGAGTGGGAATTTATCCACTTGACCATTGCGGTATAACACTTCATATAAGGTTTTGCCTTTATATTCCGGATTTTTCTCTAAAATTTCTGCCGGCCACATTTCATCGGTGGTGAAATATTTAGAGAACTCCACTAATTGCCATACGTCAGACTTCGCTTCACCCGGTGCTTTCACTTGTTGACGCCAGAATTGAGTACGACGTTCCGCATTACCGTAAGCCCCTTCTTTTTCTACCCACATGGCAGTTGGAAGCATTAAGTCAGCCGCTAAACAAGAAACAGTTGGGTATGGGTCGGACACCACGATAAAGTTGTCCGGATTACGCCAGCCCGGGAAGGTTTCTTCGTTAATATTCGGACCGCCTTGCATATTATTGGTACACATTTGCCATAACACACGCATTTTGCCGTCTTTTAATGCACGGCTTTGCGCAACGGCATGGAAACCTAACACGTCTGTAATTAATCCTGCAGGCAATTTCCAAATTTTTTCTGCAATTTCACGGTGTTTTGGATTGGTCACCACTAAGTCCGCCGGTAAACGGTTAATAAAGGTACCTACCTCACGTGCCGTACCACAAGCAGACGGTTGACCGGTTAAGGAGAACGGACCACAACCCGGAATAGAAATTTTTCCAGTTAATAGATGGATGTTATAGATTAAGTGGTTTGCCCACACACCGCGAGTATGTTGGTTGAAACCCATGGTCCAATAAGAAACCACTTTACGTTTTGGATCCGCATATAATTTCGCAAGCTCTTCCAATACATCTTTTGGTACGCCGGACATTTCGTGGGCTTTATCTAAGGTATATTCAGCAACTAAAGCTTTTAATTCTTCGAAGTTACTGTCATACATCTTACCGCTGTTTGGATTTTTAGCGGCTTTTTGTAATGGGTGATTATCACGTAAACCATAACCGATATCGGTTTCACCACGTTTAAATTTGGTGTGTTTATTAACGAAATCCCAGTTAATGGCATCGTTTTGAATTAAGTAATTGATAATGTAGTTTAAAATAACCAAGTCAGTTTGCGGTTTGAAGATTAAACCATAATCGGCTAATTCGAAACTACGGTGTTCATAGGTGGAAAGTACCGCGACTTTAACATCCGGATTGGATAAGCGACGGTCAGTAATACGGGACCATAAGATCGGGTGCATTTCCGCCATGTTGGAACCCCAAAGCACAAAAGCTTCGGCATTTTCGATGTCGTTATAACAACCCATCGGTTCATCCATACCAAAGGTACGCAGAAACGCAACTGCTGCGGACGCCATACAGTGGCGCGCATTCGGGTCGATATTATTAGAACGGAAACCCGCTTTCCAAAGTTTAGATTTAGCATAACCTTCAAAGATGGTGCTTTGACCGGAACTGAACATACCCACACCGTTTGGCCCTAATTCTTTCACAGCAGCTTTGAATTTTTCTGCCATGGTTTTAAAGGCGACATCCCAGCTAACCGGTGTGAAGTCACCGTTTTTATCGTATTTGCCGTCTTTCATACGTAGCATCGGCTGGGTTAAGCGGTCTTTACCGTACATGATTTTCGGTAAGAAATAGCCTTTGATACAGTTTATTAAACCACGGTTTACTTCTGCATCCGGGTCACCTTGGGACGCCACAACGCGACCGTCTTTTGTTCCCACTAATACAGCACAACCGGTACCACAGAAACGACATACCGCTTTATCCCATTTGATTTCGGTTTCAGCGGCTTCTACATTTTTCACCGGAATAGCTAATCCGGCAGCCGTAGCTGCAGCAACGGCAGCATTCGCTTTCATAAAGTCTCTACGACTTAAATTCATAGTGTTTTCCCCCCACTATATGATTTTTGAGTTATTCAGACTGTTCATCTTGTTGATGATAAATCAGCGAGACGGTAATGACACCGTCAATATCTTTCACAGATTCCATGTTATTAAGCAAAATATGCTGATCGTGAGATTGCATTACCGCAACAATCTTGCCGATTTTTTCATCAAAAGTTGGCACTTCTGTGTGTGGAATAGCTAAAAGTGCGGTACGAATTGCCGGTATTTTTTTGGGGTTTCCTTGCACCACCAAACCGACAACGTGCCAGTCTTTCGCTTCTTCCATTGATAAGATTTCAGTTTTATTCATTGTTCAGATAATCTATTTTATTGTCATCTTTGACATAAGGTCCGATGAGCCATTTTTGAATGTTGCATAATAATTACTTGCCCCACCAGAATCATCACCATAAAGAGGTATTTTTCCCAAATTTCATGATTAACTTGCTCTAGATCAAACCAAGTACCTATTGTTCTTTTAATGAGCCGCCAATATCACATTGTATCACATTGTGATCACATATTCTTGCGCTATCAGGCATAATAGAATAACGCTTTTTAACCATAATACCAGTATAATTCAGATGACGTTTCTTCCATTACACCAATTCGCCGAACAATTTCCGTTGCAATACCTTGAGGGGCAACGAGGCTGTCGATTGGCTTATCGACATTGTGTTCACCAACCAGTTGCCGATAAGTTGGTCATTTTAGTCAATGGACGGGTAGAAAATATCCTGAAATGGACAGAAATTGCACAGGATTTCTATGCGCAGGGATATGATGTGTTGCTGTTTGATCATCGCGGACAAGGTTATTCCCAGCGTTTACTAAACGATGGCGAAAAAGGCCATTTGGATGAATTTCGTTTTTATGTCGAGGACATGGCAGAAATTATTGAAAATCTGACCGCACTTTATCCCTATCCCAACCAATATATTCTGGCACACTCGCTCGGTGCGTTAGTGGCGACCTATTATTTGGCAAATTGTGATCATCACATTCAACGTGCCGTGTTCTCTGCGCCGTTTTTTGGCATGCCTTTAAAGCACCCTGTGCGTGATGAAATGCTGTTAAGTCTGATGATGTTATTTGGGCAAGGAAAGCGTTATGTGTTCGGCAAAGGGCCGTATAAACCGGTGGATGTGCAGGAAAATTTGTTAAGTCATGATAGCGTACGAATGCAAAGAATGAATAACATTAATTTGGCAAATCCAGCGATTCGTTTGGGTGGACCGACGTTCCGGTGGGCGTATTTGTGTCTGATCGCCATTAAGCATTTGCCGAAAATGTTGCCACGCATTGAAACGCCGGTATTGGTGTTAGAGGCGGAACAAGAACAAATCGTCAATAATAAAACGTTGGAAAAACTCACCGCACTTTTCATGCACGGCAGTCTGAAAAAAATTGCTGGGGCAAAACATGAAATTCTGTTTGAAACCGACGATATTCGTTCACCGGTGTTACAGCAAATTCAGGCATTTTTTACTTCAACACATAACGCATAAGCCACACGCCAAAGAGGGTGAAAAGCAAACTACCAAAGACATGGGCCGCAATTAATCCAATACCGACAGTGAATTTGTCGTTTAAGAGATCCTCCACCACCTCCATCGAAAAGGCAGAAAAGGTGGTCAAGCTGCCAAGAAAGCCGGTGACTAAAAAGAGCTTCCATTCCGAAGAAAGTGATGGGAAAGACCAAAAAACGGCAAACAACACACCAATAATAAAACAACCTAAATAATTGGCGATCAACGTGCCGAAAGAAAAAGCGCTAAACCACGGATTGAGCAACAAGCCCAAGCCCCAACGCAAGCAAGCACCGAGCACGGCACCGCCACTAATCCAGAGTAAAGAAGATAAGAACGGCATTAATCCATCCCGAAAATTGCACGAAGGTAAACCGCAACAGCCTCGTCTGTGTTGCAACCGATGGTTTCCAGCTGCGGACAACGTTGTATCAAACGCGGATCGGCGTTGCCCATCATGCATCCTTTGCCCACTTCCGCCAACATTTCGACGTCATTCATGCCATCACCAAAGGCGATACAATCTTGCAAACCGTATTCCCGTTGCCCAATTACCTGCGCAAGTGCGGTGGCTTTTGACACATTTTTATTCATCACTTCCAAGCAAATCGGCGTGGAATATGTCAGGCTGATTTTCTCGCCGAAGTCCTGACGAAGACGTTGTTCCAATTCCACCAAATCTGCCGGCGTGCGGGCAATGAAAAACACTTTCTCGGTATCTCGTCCGTGATGTTGCTTAAAATCCACCACCTCGTACAAAAAGCCGGAATCCTTGTGATACTTGTAAAGCTCCGGAATGTCTTTGTTGATAAACCAGCCATCAGCCTGATAACTGTTGACACAGACGCGGTTGTCGTCAAAGGGCAAATTCATGACTTGATAAGCAATTTCTTCCGGCAAGGAATTATTTAGCAATAACTCCCCTTGTAGGTTATGCGCTTGTGCGCCATTTGACGTAATCAACACCGCTTCTTTCACCTTGGTTTTCTTTAAAATACTGGATACATCAAAGTAATTACGCCCTGTGGCAAGGATAATATCGACTTTGTTGTCATACAGATGTTCCAAGGTTTGCGCAGTAAAATCACCGATAACATGATGTTCGTTCAGTAAGGTTCCATCCATGTCCGACACGATGGCGTGATAGGGACGTTTTTGCATAATTTTTCACCTTAAATGACATAATGGCTAATGGTAGCAAATTTTGCATAAAAATATTTGAGGTTTTCTTGAATTTTTTCAGGAAATGTAATAAAAGATTAAACCTTTCACACGAAAAAATCGCTTCCCTAACAATTGAACACAGCTACGAATATGAACGGTGCAAATTTAATCATCGAGTGCTTAAAAGCACATCACGTGGATACCATTTTCGGCTATCCCGGCGGGGCCATCATGCCGACCTATGATGCAATTTATGATTCCGGCTTAGACCATTTACTTTGCCGTAACGAACAAGGTGCTGCCATGGCGGCTATTGGCTATGCGCGTGCGTCAGGCAAAGTTGGCGTATGTATTGCCACTTCCGGCCCCGGCGCAACTAACCTCATCACCGGACTGGGCGATGCCTTAATGGATTCTATTCCGATTGTAGCAATCACAGGTCAAGTAGCTTCGCCACTTATCGGCACTGATGCCTTTCAGGAAGCGGATGTATTAGGACTTTCTCTTGCCTGCACCAAACACAGCTTTATCGTACAAAATATCAACGAATTACCGGAAATTATCGCCAAAGCCTTTGATATCGCCAAAAGTGGCAGACCGGGGCCGGTATTGATCGATGTGCCGAAAGACGTCCAAGTTGC
Organism: Aggregatibacter sp. oral taxon 458 str. W10330; assembly: GCF_000466335.1. NCBI lineage: Bacteria > Pseudomonadati > Pseudomonadota > Gammaproteobacteria > Pasteurellales > Pasteurellaceae > Aggregatibacter > Aggregatibacter sp. oral taxon 458. The sequence continues at coordinate 73,234 of NZ_KE952610.1, forward strand.
GCCAACCAACGCAAAACCTATCGTGAATCCGCCGCCAAAAACGACCGCACTTTGCGACAAACAATTAATGCAAGCCCTTGCCTTATTAAAACACGCCAAACGCCCGATGGCGTATATCGGCGGCGGTGTAGGTATGGCAGGCGCCGTGCCGGCATTACGTTATTTCTTACATACGACCCAAATGCCAAGTGTCGTCACCTTAAAAGGGCTTGGCGCGGTATCGCCTGACGATCCTTATTATCTCGGCATGATCGGTATGCACGGCACCAAAGCCGCCAATTATGCGACGCAAGAAGCCGATTTATTACTCGTTTTCGGCGCACGTTTTGATGACCGCGTGACCGGTAAACTCGACACCTTCGCGCCACACGCGAAAGTGATTCATGTGGACATCGATGGCGCTGAATTAGGCAAATTACGCCGACCAGATGTGGCATTACGCGGCCATCTAATCGCCACGCTAGAAAGCCTCAGCGTGCCGCTTGATATCGCCCCTTGGCAACAAACCGTCGCACAATATAAACAACAATTTGCGTTCAGCTATGGCGAACATAGTGGCGAACAACTCATCAACCCGTTATGGTTGCTCAACAGCATTTCACGCCAAAAAACACCGGAAACGATCGTCGTCACCGATGTGGGACAACATCAAATGTGGTCGGCTCTACATGTGCAACATCACGCACCGGAAAACTTCATCACCTCCGCCGGTTTCGGCACCATGGGTTTTGGCTTGCCTGCTGCCATCGGTGCGAAAAAAGCCCGCCCGGAAGATGACGTAATTTTAGTCACGGGTGATGGCTCTATTATGATGAACATTCAAGAACTTGGCTCCATTGGTCGCGGCAAAGCCCCAATTAAAATTGTATTATTGGATAACCAACGCCTCGGCATGGTGCGCCAATGGCAATCCCTCTTCTTCAATGCCCGCCACAGTAGCACCATTCTGGACGATAACCCGGATTTCGTAGTGCTTGCCTCGGCGTTCGGCATTAAAGGAGAACGCATTGATTCCGCCCACCAAGTGGACGCCGCACTAGAACGCTTATTCAACAGCCAAGAGGCTTATTTATTGCATATTTGCATTCATTCCGATGAAAACGTGTGGCCGCTAGTGCCGCCGGGCGCGTGCAACGCAGATATGTTGGAAAGTATGGAGTAATCACATGGAACACCAAATCGAACTCACCGCCCAACAACGTCCCGAAGTGTTGGAACGCATTCTCCGAGTCATCCGCCACCGCGGTTTCACCGTGACTCAAATGGATATGCAACTGATTGACGGCAAAGTGCGGTTAAAATTCACCGTAAAATCCGACCGCACTTTGGATTTGTTGGTTAGTCAGTTGGAGAAGTTGCCGGATGTGATGGAGATTAAATAAGACAATATTTTATTGAATAATTTCTCCGTTTTACTTTCTGCCAAATCTCCCCTAACCCCTCTTTGCTAAAGAGGGGATTGGATCGAGATAAATTTGAGTATTTGTGTTGAACTTTAACAACACTAGAATATGAATGAGACAATGGTTATCCAATTAATAAAGAAATCCCCCTCTTTAGCAAAGAGGGGTTAGGGGAGATTTAGTCGCTTTGCTCGCACTTCGTGCCGTTGCTAACGCAACGTTCAAACGCAAGCGTTTGTGGCAGTCTCAATTAACGAAGAAATTCATATAAACCTTAACGAAAACTTACTCGGAGAACTTATTTATGCCAAAACTACGCTCAGCGACCAGCACACAAGGTCGTAATATGGCAGGTGCACGTGCCTTATGGCGTGCCACAGGAATGAAAGAAAATGATTTCGGCAAACCCATTATTGCGGTAGTGAACTCTTTCACCCAATTCGTCCCGGGGCATGTGCATTTAAAAGACATGGGACAACTGGTCGCAGCGGAAATTGAAAAAGCCGGCGGCGTGGCGAAAGAATTCAACACCATTGCGGTGGATGACGGTATTGCCATGGGACATGGCGGAATGCTTTACTCCTTACCAAGCCGTGATTTGATTGCAGACAGCGTGGAATATATGGTAAACGCCCACTGCGCCGATGCCATGGTGTGTATTTCCAACTGTGACAAAATCACCCCAGGAATGTTAATGGCGGCAATGCGTTTAAACATTCCAACCATCTTCGTATCAGGCGGTCCGATGGAAGCGGGTAAAACCAAATTATCTGATCAACTGATTCGTTTAGACTTAGTTGATGCAATGATTGAAGCGGCGGATCCTAATGTCAGTGATGAGCGTATTGATGCCATTGAGCGCAGCGCTTGCCCGACTTGTGGCTCCTGCTCAGGGATGTTTACTGCCAACTCCATGAACTGTTTAACGGAAGCCCTTGGTTTAAGTTTACCGGGCAACGGTTCTATGTTAGCTACTCACGCTGACCGTAAAGACTTGTTCTTAAAAGCCGGTCGTCAAATCGTCGAACTGTGCAAACGTTATTACGAACAAGACGATGAAAGCGTATTGCCACGTTCCATCGGCACCTTTGACGCCTTTGAAAACGCCATGAGCTTAGATATCGCCATGGGCGGTTCTAGTAACACCGTTTTACACTTACTTGCCGCAGCGCAAGAAGCCGGCGTAGATTTCAAAATGGCAGACATCGACCGCTTATCCCGTGTTGTGCCTTGTTTGAGCAAAATTGCGCCGAACACCAACAAATACCACATGGAAGACGTACACCGCGCCGGTGGCATTATGGGCTTATTGGGCGAATTGGATCGCGCCGGTTTAATTCACCGCCACACTAAAACCGTGTTGGGCATGACGTTGGAAGAACAATTAAATCAATACGATATCATCCGTAACCAAGACGAAGCATTACACAAATTCTTCCGAGCCGGCCCGGCAGGCATTCGCACCACGCAAGCCTTCTCACAAGATTGTCGTTGGGACAGCGTGGACGATGACCGTGTAAGCGGCTGTATCCGTAACAAAGAAAATGCGATTTCTCAAGAGGGTGGCTTAGCCGTCTTGTTCGGAAACATTGCCGAAGACGGTTGTATCGTCAAAACCGCGGGCGTGGATGAATCTATCTGGACATTCACCGGTCGTGCCATCGTGTTTGAAAGCCAAGAAGACGCCGTTGCCGGCATTTTAGGTGGTAAAGTCAAAGAAGGTCACGTTGTGATTATCCGTTACGAAGGTCCAAAAGGCGGCCCGGGCATGCAAGAAATGCTTTATCCAACGAGCTACTTAAAATCCATGGGCTTAGGCAAAAAATGTGCCTTGTTAACAGACGGACGTTTCTCCGGTGGCACATCCGGCTTATCGATTGGTCATGCCTCACCTGAAGCGGCTTCCGGTGGTGCGATTGGTTTAGTACAGGATAACGACATTATCGAAATCGACATTCCAAATCGCACGATTAACCTCAACATCAGCGATGAAGAATTAGCCAAACGCCGCGCCGAACAAGATGCCAAAGGCTGGCAACCGGCTCACCGTGAACGTGAAGTGTCTTTCGCCTTAAAAGTGTTTGGGCATTTCGCCACATCCGCAGATAAAGGCGCGGTGCGGGATAAAAGTCTATTAAAATAAAAATTGTCGGGACAGGCTTTATGCCTGTCTTTATTTATATCGAACAGGGACATGATAACGCCATAACGGATAGCCGCATTGCCTAAAGTGCGGTCATTTTCTCAAGCCGTTTTGTCCACAAAAGCCAGCACCTGTGGCTGATCCAGCACTAAGGCATACACATTGGCGAGAAAATAGGTTTGTTCTTCTTCGGGAATGGCAAACGGAAGGCATGCCAATATTTTTTGATGAATCTGTAAAACTTGCGGAAAAACCACCGCACTTTGGATTTCTGCTAAAAAATCGGCATACAACGGTGAAACACAATGCCCACGTTGAATCCGACCCAAGGCACTGGCGAGATGCACTAACATCATTTTAACCTGCTCGGTTTCTACGTCTGCCAACCAATCTTGTTGCAAGTGGCAACGTACGTTCAATACCGTTTGTACAATATGTTCGTCAATTAATTCTCGGGCTTGAAACGCCCCAAGTCGCTGTTGAAGATCCATTTGTTCACTCTCAATAAAATGATCTCAGTATAACGAAATTCGTATGAATTAAACGGTGCATTGATCACAAATTTGTAGGAAAATAGCGCACTCTTCTTATTTAAAATAATTCGGAAAGCGAGATGTTACAGAATAATTTCATTAATGAATATGACGGTTTGATTTTTGATATGGACGGCACGGTTATTGATACGATGCCGAGTCATGCGAAAGCGTGGGAAATGGTCGGACAACATTTTGGTTATCCATTTGATGGCAATTTATTGTATGAAATGGGTGGCGCGCCGGTGAAAGACATTGCGTTAGAAATGATGAAACGTCATGCCATGCCGTTAGATAAATTAGATGATGTGATTGAATTAAAAAGAGAATATGGCAAACAGCTGATTATGCAACACGCCACATTGCTTCCTGCAGCGGATGTTGTTCGTCATTTTTATAATAAAAAACCGCTAGCCCTTGGCACAGGCTCTTATCGTCCCATCGCCCAAATTTTGTTGGATAAGTTTGATTTTGAGAAATATTTTTCCGCGATTGTTACTGCCGAAGATATTCAACATCACAAACCGGCACCGGATACGTTTTTGCGTTGTGCTGAATTGATTCAAGTGAAACCGCAACGCTGTTTAGTGTTTGAAGATGGCGATTTGGGTATTCAGGCTGGATTAAATGCGGGCATGGATGTGTTTGATGTGCGAGTGAATAAATTATTACGTAGCCCGGCGTGATGAAACCCGTTCCGCGTCAATACTAAAAATGACTAATGCTCTGATTTTTGACCTATTACATCATGTTTGATCTTTTTAGCTGGGATGGATGGTTCGCCTTATTTGGCGAGCATCGATTGTGGATTATGTTCGCCAGCGCTTTTCTCAGCGCGACTGTCCTACCCGGTAATTCCGAAATTATTTTTATCACTCTTATCACACCGCTTTTATGGGCGGGATCCCCTTATTTTTCTATGGAAATTCAAAGCCTATTGTGGATTGCCGTCACCGGAAACACGCTAGGAAGTCTGACTACCTATGCGCTTGGGCGTTGGCTCCCTACTTTTAATACACCGCCACAAAATGCAAAACTCACTTGGGTATTAGAAAAAACACAACGTTACGGTAGTGTGATGTTATTTTTTAGCTGGTTACCGATCGTCGGTGATGTATTTTGTGCCGTGGCAGGCTGGTTGAGATTAAATTGGGTGGCGTGTCTGATCTTTATGACACTGGGCAAAATAGTGCGGTATGTTTTTTTGCTATTTTTTGGACTCGCTATTCTGTAACGCTGGGATTTTCCTGTAGAATGACGAAAAAAATGCCTCTCACAAGGAGAGGCGAATAACCTAAGGAACCAATTTTATTAAAACAACTGCAAGTTGCTCGCTATCTAAGACTGCAGTATAACGGAAAAAGTTCGCAGAAATTTAAAAAATTTTATAAATTTTTTATAACCGCTGTTTTTTAGCCCCAAATGACACCAATTAAGGAGAGATTATGCCATTACTTGATAGCTTCAAAGTGGATCATACCCGAATGAATGCGCCGGCAGTGCGAATTGCCAAAACAATGCAAACGCCAAAAGGCGATACCATCACGGTTTTTGACTTGCGTTTTACGATTCCTAATAAAGAAAATCTACCACCAAAGGGTATTCACACATTGGAGCATTTATTTGCCGGTTTCATGCGTGATCATCTCAATAGTCAAGATGTTGAAATTATTGATATTTCGCCGATGGGTTGCCGCACCGGTTTTTATATGTCCTTAATCGGTACCCCGAACGAAACCCAAGTTGCACAAGCTTGGGCAGCCTCCATGCAAGATATTCTCAATGTAAAAAATCAACGTGAAATTCCTGAACTGAATGAATACCAATGCGGAACATACACCGAACATTCTTTAGAGGAAGCCCATCAAATCGCGCAAAACGTATTAGCGCGCGGTATCGGTGTGAATAAAAACGAAGATTTAACGTTGGATGAAAGTTTACTAAAACAATAAGGAGCTCCCTATGACCACAATCGGCACGCCATTAACCCCAAAAGCACTGAAAGTAATGATGCTTGGTGCAGGGGAATTGGGCAAAGAAGTTGTCATTGAATTACAACGTTTAGGTGTTGAAGTGATTGCAGTAGATCGCTATGAAAACGCGCCTGCACAGCAAGTGGCACACCGTGCTTACACCATTTCCATGTTGGATGGCGCGGCATTACGCGCCGTTGTGGAAAAGGAACGTCCTGATTTTATCGTACCGGAAGTGGAAGCTATCGCCACCGATACTTTACTTGAACTGGAACAAGAAGGGTTCACCGTTATCCCGACCGCCAAAGCTACGAAACTAACCATGAACCGTGAAGGCATTCGTCGTTTAGCCTCGGAAGAATTAGGCTTGCCAACCTCACCTTATGAATTCGTAGATAACTTTGACGACTTCAAAAGTGCGGTCGAAAAAATCGGTGTTCCGTGCGTGGTCAAACCGATTATGTCCTCTTCCGGTCATGGGCAAAGCGTCATTCGTACCCTCGATCAAATCCAATCCGCATGGGATTACGCCCAAGAAGGCGGACGTGCCGGTGCAGGGCGCGTTATTGTGGAAGGGTTCATTCAATTTGATTACGAAATTACCCAGCTCACAGTGCGCCATGTGAATGGCACCTCATTCCTTGCCCCTATCGGGCATATTCAAGTCGATGGCGATTACCGTGAATCTTGGCAACCTCAAGCCATGTCGGAAACCGCATTGAAAAAAGCGAAAGAAATCGCGGAGAAAATCACCGGTGCATTGGGTGGTCGTGGGATTTTCGGGGTGGAAATGTTCGTGCGTGGCGATGACGTGATTTTTAACGAAGTCTCCCCGCGTCCACACGATACCGGCATGGTGACCATGATCTCACAAGAGTTATCTCAGTTCGCCTTGCACGCTCGCGCCATTTTAGGGTTGCCGATTCCAAGTATCGATTTCATCAGCCCGTCCGCCTCCAAAGCCATTGTGGTAGAAGGCAAATCCAACCAAGTACAATTTGCCAATTTAGAGCAGGTCCTTGCCGAACCGCAAACCAACTTACGCATTTTTGGTAAAGGTGAAGTGAATGGCCATCGTCGTTTAGGGGTGATTTTGGCGCGCGACATCAGTGTTGAAAAAGCCTTAGAAAAAGCCCGCCGTGCTTATGATAAATTAGATGTGATTTTATAAGTTCAGCTTATCGTTGAATCCAATTAAAGTGCGGTGAAAAAATACCTTGTTTTTTCACCGCACTTTTTTGTCTATCGTATGTGCTTTGTGGAGACAATTAGTACATCGTAGCGTGCAACTTGTTGCACGCTACGAGGGAAAGAATCTAACTGATTTTAAATATAATATCTTCTTGTTTCGCACCAAAATTCGATTTTCTCATAATCGTTATTACAATATTTTTATGAGAAGCACCACCATTCGCATCAGTCGTTTTTTGCACCGCACAAGGAATGTGGATATTGGTTCGGGAACAGGCAATAACGAAAGTATCCTTATCATTTAACGCAACAACAGCCATAATATGCGTTGAAATAAAACGATCAAACAAGTCTTCTAGCTCATGCAAATCAATTGGCGGATTATTACGAGCATCATTCACCCGATCTTCGGAAAAATGAAAAGTGAGAGAAAACTGCATAGCGTATTGAGCTACTTTATTATTTATACTTTTGGTTAAGTTAAGTAAATCATCGCGAGTAATCATTTTTGCTCTCTAATACTATTGATTAATCCCTCTAAGGCAATATTAAGCTCTGAATCCGAGCTTGCAGTAATGCTACCAATCATTTCAGAATTTGTCATAGTTCCCATACGAACATCAAAGTGGTTATTATCAAATGAATCTACAAGAACTACATCATCACCATCATAAAAAATAGCAAAATTTTGAGAAAGGGACATGTCAAATTTAAACATCGCTCCTCCTTGTTGCACCTCTTATAAATTAATCAATAAAACCATAAAACAGCGACAAATGTATGTATGATTTATCTTTCTACTGCATTTATTCTACTTAAATCATAATGTCCTTGCAACGTCAGGCACGTCGCCTCTGTTTGTATCCACGCTACGAGGAAATCGTGAATCGCGTACCTCGGTTGATTCATTCGTGCAACAAGATGCACGCTACGAGGAAATCGTGAGACACGCACCGAGGTTAAATCTTTCGTGCAACAAGTTGCACGCTACGAGGAAATCGGTGAATAGCGTATCGGGGTTGATTCATTCGTGCAACAAGTTGCACGCTACGGGGCATCGTATAACGCATTACCATTACATTACGAATAAAAAAAGCACGGCATTTTCATGTCGTGCTTTTTTGTTAAGCGAGTTCACCGATTAGGTGAGCTGCGGAGTGATTACCATTGGTAACCGGCGCCGATTGTACCGCCGAAGTCGCCGCGGGAGTTGGTGTTACCTGTCACTTTCAAGATAACTTTACCGTTATCAGAAATACGGGATACACCAATCGCTAAGCCGCTTTGACCGCGATAGGTACTTGCTGCTGCTGCAACCATGCTCTTACCTGGACGGAAGGCTTGCGGAAGACCGGCTGTTGCCAATGCGCCTGCGATACCGCCGCGTAAGTCACGATCCATTTTACGTAGATCGCCACGGATTTGGTTGAAGTTGTTTGCGGTATTTTGGTTAATTGCCGCAATCGCGCCATGAACGGTATTTTGTCCGGTGTTACCGATACCGTTTTGACCTGCAACCACTTTACCGTCTTTCACGGTTGCGCCGCCGCCAATCACATCAGCTACGCTTTGCGCAGTTTCATGTAATTGACCGCCGTTGACCGCGTCTTTGCTGCCTTTAGCTACATTGCCGTTAGCAACGTTGCTGATGGCTTTACCCGCAGCATTGATGCCGTCTTTGGTCATGCTTGGACCGTTTACGATTTCAATACCGTTATTGTTGATGGTGGTGTTGCCTGCTTTCACAGAATCTACATTTAAGTCTTTAGCAGTTGAAACAGTGTAGGTTTTGCTACCGTCTTTTTCATCGATAACTTCATTTACTGTAATGTTGCTACCTGCTTTCACTTTCGTGTTTGCTGCTACAGCTGATTTATTCACAGCGGCAATCGCATCACCAATAGTACCTTTACCAGTACCACCGATACCTTTCGCCGGATCAGCAACAGTGATGTTACCTGTAGCAGAATCAATAGTTACATCCGGACCGATTAAGTCTTTCACATTACCTGCTACGCTGTACAACTGGCTACCATTAACTGCATCTTTGCTGGTTGAAGTAACTGCGCCTGGTGCAACGTTAGTGATTTTCTTATCCGCTGCATCGATGCCGTCTTTCTTCACAGAAGGACCACCTGTGATGGTTAAGCCATCGTTGTTCAATGTGCTATCACCTGCTGTCACACTTGTTACATCCAAGTTTTCTGCAGTAGAAATAGTATAAGTTGTGCTACCATCAGGGTTTACCACTGGATCTACAGTAATATTTTTACCGTTGACCACCTTGGTTTTCGCCGCTGTAGCTGACTTATTCACCGCAGCAATTGCATCGTGTACAGTATTTTTACCGGTTCCACCGATGTTACTCATCGTAATGTCGCCATTACCCTCTGCTTTAGCATCGCCACCTAATACATTAACTACGTTTTGAGCTACGTTAGAAACTTTCGTATCAACAGCGTCTAACTGACCTTTGTTCACTGCATCTTTTGCATTTACACCGTCAGCAACGTTAGTGATTGTTTTATCACCTGCGTTAATACCGTCTTTCTTCACAGAAGGACCGCCTGCGATGG
>NZ_KE952611.1:0-3049 GCF_000466335.1 Aggregatibacter sp. oral taxon 458 str. W10330
GATGATGAAATCGGGCGTGGAATAAAAGCCTAACGAAGCATGTAAAATATGATGTTGTTATTTTATCCATACCATGATTTATTCAACAAGTTACACGCTACATTGAGACCGTAGCGTGTATCTTGATGCACGAAAATATAACCCATCAAATTTATTAAACGTATAAAAATACCCATCAAAACCACCGCACTTTTCAGACTAAATTAGTTTATTAACACCTTTTATTCGTGCAACAAGTTGCACGCTACGTTGAGATTTGGATCACAGTTTTGGTTTCTTTGTGTTGATTGTTTTTTGTGCTTGTTTATAATTTCTAGGTTAACAGTGTTTCTATGGTAGGAATGCCGTGAAATTTTATACATCAAAGAGAGCCTCCCATTTGCCAAAATGGTACGTAGCAAGGGTAAAATATTTAAATGATAATCAAAATAATCAATAAAATGAGAAAAGTAAAAAAACGATATTATTTTATGTTGTTGTTATTGCCTTTTCTTCATATGGAATTTAAGGGCTTTGTTAATGTGTTAGGATATTGCGAAAAGAAAGGTGCGAATATTTCTCAGTTATATTCAGAGCAAGAATTAATTGATAGAGCTATTAAGTTTTTATTAACTATATCTCCTTCTACGCAAGTAACAGTGGAAGGAAGACGGTTACATATAATACCGTATAAGACAGTTGAAGAATTCAAAAAAATAAACCCTAATTGTTGTTCGGTTGAGAGAACGGCTCATGAAGGATTTACACAAGATTTATCTATTAGAAAACAAGGCAAGTCTTATGGTTATGTTCACGTAGCTTATCTTTTAAACTATGAGGAAGATGTTGAACCATCTAAATTTGGTCTTATACTAGAATTCGATACTTGTGGTGAAATGAGTTATTTTAGTCAATAATTGATTGGAGGAAAAAGAAATGGCATTACCGACAGTAGAGCGTATTACTAATGAGTATTTATATAAAAATGATCAGGTTATTGATAATAGATTGGATGAGAACCTCATATCACAAAAAGGAACTACTATTTCGGTAGATAAAAAAGAGTTCATGAAAGGTCCGGGAAGATTTGTTAATGCCTCCGATTTTAGTATTGTATCTGCCTTCTTTACTCAAAAAAATGACATTGTTGCAATGAATAGAGAAGAAGCTATTCTTTCTAACTTAGCGGAGGGCGAATATAGTAAGCAAGAAATCCTAAAAATCTTAGGATATATAGATAGTAATGGAAAAGGAATAAATGGCATGTTTGCCGGTGCAAATAAAACGCTGGGTTTTTATGATGATGGAAAAGATGATCTGCTGGAGCGAGCTTATGTATGGAATAGTACATCTTATAAAATTAGCGATACAGCACGTTTTATCATTAATAAAAATGGAGAACGTAGAATTGAAGGATTTGGTATTGAACCCGGGCGAGTAGATAAGTCAGGTGAAATGATTGATGACTTTGATTTCATTGGAGGCGGATGGTCTAATTTAGTTAATCCCGGATTAGAAACTGTTATTGATCCATCAGGAATTGGTAAAACGGTGACTATTACATTTACAGGTAAAATAGATACCTACACATTAACTTCAACTGCATTTGAAAAAGAAAAAGATAAGAAGAGTTATTGGAGCCTTTTTAACGGCGCATCCAATTATATCCATTTAAATAGACTTATTAACAAATTATGGGATAGCGGATCGATTAAACATCTTTATCAAGGCAAGCCGATTATTTATGGTTCGGCAGATGAAAATGGAAAGGGCAAAAATGATGTGATTTCTGGTACTAAAATTATAAGAAAAATTTTAGGAAAAGAAGTGACGATCGATATTTCTAATCCGAAGGTTGAGAAAGGATCCCTCAATCTTTTAGGGTTATCTATAAACGGGAGTAGTATTATAGGCGGAACGTCATCTGCATCTAATTTTGCAAAATTAGACAATCCGCTTTCCGAATATGTCAAAAATGGCATAGCCTATGTTACAGGAGACGGAGATGATCGAATTACAGGCACGAACAATAATGATCTTTTTTTAGGCGGAGACGGCAACGACATCCTTATAGGCAAAGGCGGTGATGATGAGCTTTATGGCGGCAGAGGCAATGATGTGTTGTATGGTGATTACACAACGGATTCAGCGTCTTCCTCTTCAAATGAATCCTCAAGCGGTTCGGGAAATAATGACATTCTTAACGGTGGCGCAGGCAATGACATTTTGAACGGTGGTAAAGGGTATGACACATATTATATCGGTGATAACGACGTGATTATTGATTCGGATGGAGTAGGTAAAATTCATTTTTTACGCAAAGATTATCAAATGAAAACAGCGGAGGATTTGAAGAAAGAAAATGAGAGAGGTATTCATATTCCTCGTTTTAATCCGCAAGGGCTTCCTCCGGGGCAGGTATTTACGCTACTTTATGATCTCCATTTTGATTTTGGCAACGGTAACCCAAATGGGGGAACCAATAAATTGTTCGGTTTTTTGGAGAAAGTTGACGATGGCAACGGCTCAGCCCTTTTCACATTAAAAGATAGCGCAGAGAAGGTGATATATTATTTTGATGTAGAACAACCAAGAATGGTGGATGTGAAAAGAATAGGAAAAACGGCATTTAAACCTTATGTTTCAAAATCTTATTGGAATGGTGGTCTACAATCTCATGTAATGACAGCAAAGCGCTTAACGATTACAGAAGCGGATACGGGGCATAAAGTGGTCATCAATAACTTTATCAACGGCATGCTCAATATCGGATTGACGGATGTCGAGGTATATGATGGCATGTATTCAAGAATTTACCTTAATCAAGCGAGACAAAATAGTGGAGGGGGATGGGGCGGTAATCACCAGGCGGATGTGCGAGGCCAAGGGGCAGATATGGACAGCGGCAGTGGAAATAGCAGCGGAAGCGACAACAGCACAGGAACCGGTAATCACAATCATGGTGGTAACCCGGACAGATCTTCTCCCAACCCAAACCGACCTTCTCCAAACCAAGGCGGACGGCACTATGAAGTGTATGATCCGCTTGCGTTAGATTTAGACGGTGACG
>NZ_KE952612.1:0-638 GCF_000466335.1 Aggregatibacter sp. oral taxon 458 str. W10330
CAACGTTTAATGCGGGAGCTTGGACTTCAAGTGCGGTCAAGAAAAGGCAAGAAATTCACGACCTATCGAGGCACAATAGGCCATATTGCCCCGAATCGTCTTGAGCGTGATTTTACGGCAACCGGCCCGAATCAAAAGTGGGTGACGGATATCACGGAGTTTAAAGCGAAAGATGGGGGAAAAGTCTATTTATCCCCGATTTTAGACTTATTTAACAATGAGATAGTCGCCTTTAATCTCAGCTACTCGCCGAATTGGGCACAAGTTGAGTCAATGTTAAACATGGCGGGCAAACGCCTGAATAAGGTTGAAGGCTTGATTTTACATTCAGACCAAGGCTGGCAGTATCAGATGGTAGCTTATCGTCGAATACTTGTCGAGCGGGGTATCATTCAAAGTATGTCAAGAAAAGGGAATTGCTTAGATAACGCCGCAATGGAAAGTTTCTTTGGGCGATTAAAAACGGAATGCTTTTATGGCAAAGAATTTAAAACAAAAGAAGAGATAGTTGAAGCGGTAAGGGATTATTTGGACTATTATAACCACCGTCGAATCCAACTGAAATTAAAAGGACTGAGTCCGATACAATATCGTTGTCAGTCCTTGAATTAATCGTCTAGATTTTGGGGGTCAGATCA
>NZ_KE952613.1:0-74646 GCF_000466335.1 Aggregatibacter sp. oral taxon 458 str. W10330
GGGCTTGTGAAGTATAGGCCCTTATAGGGGAGCCAAAAAACCGCACGTTTTATGTGCGGATTGTTATTGGTGTTGGTGGGAAAGATGAAAAGGCGGTCTGATTCTTTTTTGCAACGAAAAATGTCGCCAAAAAGCACCGCACTTTTCAGATCCATCGTCCCAAATGCAATTCCACAATATCTACAATGTGTTTTAAGAAGGTGGTGTCTTGTCCGTTATGGAATCGAGCCGTATCTCGGGAGGTAAATAATAAAAGTGCGATGGGTTTGTGGCTTGTTTTTGCGCCAAGCAGACAAATTGCCACGGAGCCAATGGGAAATTCCTCCGGCAGAAACATCAGGTGTTTTTCTTTGTTGCTTAAATCGCCCAAGTAAAATTGGCGCAAGCCGAGACGTTCCAAGCGAATCAGTTCAAACGCCTTGCGATCAATCCAATATTGTTCGGGAATAGATTCATTTGTTTGCCACGCATCTCGAAACAGCAATATTTTGGCGCCGTCCAATTCATAGGACTGCACCCATTGTTTCAGTTTTTCTTCGCCCCGTTGGAAATCTTCCGCTTGAAACAATTTCTTTTGTAAAGGCATGAGTGCGTAGAAAATGTCTGCCTCTTGATAGGCAAGTTGATGGAATTTTTCCAAGAATGCCGTCAGGGTTTTGATGTGTTGGCGTTGCTGTTCCAACTGTGCTTCAACCAAAGATAGCGTGCCTTTTTGCGGATGAACCACAGATAGTTTGGCGAGCAATTCGGGGTGGGTAGTGAAAAAATCGGTGTGTTCACGCAAATAAGTAATGATGTTTTGTTCCTGCTCATTCATAAAAAACTCTCCAAAAAAGAACCGCACTTTGATACTTCAAAAGTGCGGTCATTTTTCTATGTGTTTTTACGCAGCAAACGGATCTTGCAAAATCATGGTTTGTACACGATCCGGTCCGGTTGATAGGATAGAAACCGGTACGCCGGTGACTTCTTCGATACGTTTGATGTAATTACGGCAAGTTTGCGGTAATTGATTCACATCAGTGACACCGAAGGTATTTTCTTTCCAACCCGGCATAGTTTCATAAATTGGCTCAACACCTTCCCAGTCTTTCGCGGCAAGTGGTGCGTATTCTACAATGTCGCCGTTTGGCATTTTGTAGCCCACGCAGATTTTCACTTCATCGAAGCCATCTAACACGTCTAATTTCGTCATGCAGAAACCGGAAATAGAGTTTAATTGAATTGCGCGACGAATGGCGACCGCGTCGAACCAACCGCAACGACGTGGACGACCGGTGACCGCACCAAATTCGTTCCCTTTACGGGCAATTTCTGCACCGACTTCATCAAACAATTCGGTCGTGAATGGGCCGCCACCCACGCGGGTACAATAGGCTTTGATGATACCCAACACATAATCCAAATTACGTGGACCAAAACCGGAACCGGTAGCAACGCCACCGGCAGTGGTGTTGGAGCTGGTCACATATGGATAGGTACCGTGGTCGATATCCAACATGGTGCCTTGTGCGCCTTCAAATAAAATGTTGTCGCCATTTTTACGGGCGGTATCTAAAATGGTGGTGATGTCGGCGACCATGCCGGTGATAATATCAGAAACGGCGAACACGTCATCTAAGGTTTTTTGATAATCAACCGGTTCGACTTTGTAGTAGTTCACCAATTGGAAGTTGTAGTAATCAAGGATATTTTTGAGTTTTTCGGCAAAGGCTTCGCGATTAAATAAATCACCTACGCGCAAACCGCGGCGAGCGACTTTGTCTTCATAAGCCGGGCCGATACCACGACCGGTGGTACCGATGGCTTTTTTGCCAAGTGCCGCTTCACGAGCGTGGTCCATCGCAACGTGGTAAGGCAGAATTAATGGGCAAGCTTCGGAGATTAATAAACGGTCACGTACGTTCACGCCACGATTTTCTAATTCGCCCATTTCTTGCATGAGGGCAGCTGGGGAAAGTACAACGCCATTACCGATTAAACAGGTGACGTTATCGCGTAAGATACCTGATGGAATTAAACGTAAAACGGTTTTCTCACCGTTGATGATTAAGGTGTGACCGGCATTATGACCGCCCTGATAACGAACCACATATTTGACGCGGTCGGTGAGCAAATCAACGATTTTTCCTTTTCCTTCATCGCCCCATTGCGCGCCGAGAACAACAACACTTTTACCCATAGTTTTCCGCCTTTTTTAAGCTAGTTTATAAAAATCAACGGTTGCTTACTTTACTATTTTCAACGTTGAATCTCAATGTTATTCCTTTATTTATTCGCTAAAATGACCGCTCTTTTCGGGGCAGGATAGCCTTCGATGGTTTTGCTATGATCATTTGGATCGAGAAAATCAATTAAGGATTCATTTTCTAACCAATCGGTTTTGCGCTGTTCCTCTAATGAGGTGACGGCGACATCCACACAACGCACATTTTTAAAGCCGGTTTTTTGCAGCCAATGAATCAATGCAGCAACGGACGGAATGAAATACACGTTTTTCATTTTGGCGTAACGATCCATCGGCACCAATACCGTGTTTTCATCGCCGTCCACCACTAAGGTTTCGAGCACCAATTCGCCGCCATTAACCAATTGCGCGCGCAGTTGGGAAAGATGATCTAGGGGCGATTTGCGGTGATATAACACCCCCATAGAAAACACCGTATCAAACGCCGCAAGCGGTTGCATTTGCTCGATGCCGAGCGGAATCAAATTGGCACGGCGATCGTCATTTAAGAGTTTGCGAACCACTTCAAATTGACATAAGAACAATTCCGTCGGGTCGATGCCCACCACCATTTTCGCGCCTTCGCCCACCATGCGCCACATATGATAGCCACTGCCGCAACCCACATCTAAAATTGTGCGATCTTGCAACGGCGCTAAATGCGGTAGCACGCGATCCCATTTAAAATCAGAGCGCCATTCGCAATCCACATGAATACCAAGCAAATGATAAGGCCCTTTGCGCCATGGCATGAGTTGTTTTAAATGGTGAATAATGCGCTGGCGTTCGCCATCGGAAAGCGCAGAATCACACTCAGATTTGACCGCACTTTTTAGATCAATACGGGAAGCCGGCAAGTGCGGTAGAAATTCCACGACTTTTGCCCATTTGGCATATTCCCCGTGGGTTTGCTGTTGCCATTGTTTCATTTGTAATGGCAAGGTTTCCAACCAAGGGGAAAGAGGGGTCGTAGCAATTTGTTGATAAAAAGGGCGAAAATCGATCATATCGTTATCTCGGTGAATTAAGGTTACAGCGCATCATAATACGCTTTTTGGGCTTTCTCAAAGGTGTCGGTAATGGTCGCGTCCGGTTTTGCGGATAAGAGAGACACAATAATAATGGCGATGGCGGCGAACATAAAGCCCGGAATCATTTCATACACTTGCGCCCATTCGCTTTCTTGCGGTAAACATTCTTTCCAAGCAAACACCGTTATTGCGCCAGTGAGCATGCCTGCCATGGCACCGGAAGAGGTCATGCGTTTCCAAAAGAGTGAAAGTAAAACCACCGGGCCAAAGGCGCTACCAAACCCCGCCCAAGCAAATTCCACGAGTTTCAACACCTTACTGTTTTGGTCTTGTGCAATCCAAATGGCAACGGCGGCAATCACCAACACCATGATGCGACCTAACCAAACTAATTCTTTTTCAGATGCTTTCGGACGGATAAAGCCTTTGTAAAAGTCTTCCGTGATCGCACTGGAAGAAATTAACAACTGGCAACTTAAGGTACTCATCACCGCAGCAAGAATGGCGGAAAGTAAAATACCGGCAATCCACGGATTAAATAATAGTCGGGATAATTCAATAAAAACTTGCTCCGGCTCATGGTTTACCAAAGCGGCGGAAGCGGTGTTTGCATTTGCATAGAAATACGCCATGCCAAAGAAACCGATGGCAACGGCACCCACTAAGCAAAGCACCATCCATGTCATGCTGATTTTGCGCGCTTTATTGAGGGAACGCACAGAGTCTGCCGCCATGAAGCGAGCGAGAATGTGTGGTTGACCGAAATAACCTAAGCCCCAGGCTGCAAGGCTTAACAAGCCCATAATGGTGGTGCCACGGAATAAGTCGGTAAATTCTTTTTGCGCGCTCATTTCGGCTTGTTGTATGACATTTTGTAGATCATCAACGCCGCCGATAGAGATCACCACAAAAACAGGGGTAAGCAATAAGGCGAAAATCATCAGTGTGGCTTGAATCGTATCCGTCCAGCTCACGGCAAGAAAGCCACCGATAAAGGTATAGGCGATTGTGGCAAGTGCGCCGTACCAAAGTGCGGTGGAATAATCAATTGAAAAGAGGTTTTGGAATAATTTTGCCCCCGCCACCACACCTGAGGCGCAATAAATGGTGAAGAATACCAAAATAATGGAGGCGGAAACGATTTTTAACGCATTGTGACGCGTGCCAAAGCGATGATGAAAATATTCAGGCAGGGTTAAGGCATTATGATTGAATTCGGTGTAAACCCGTAAACGTCCGGCAACGAAGAGCCAGTTTAAATAGGCTCCCAAAGTCAAACCGATGGCAATCCAGCCTTCGACCAAACCGGATAAATACACGGCACCCGGCAATCCCATCAATAACCAACCGGACATATCCGAAGCACCGGCAGACATTGCTGTGACGAAACTGCCTAAGCGACGCCCACCCAAAATGTAATCGGATAAATCTTTGGTGTAATAATAGGCGGCAACCCCAATGCCAATCATGCCGAAAATATAAATAGTAAATGTAACAATTGTCGGATCTAAACCAAACATCCTATCAATCCTAAAAATAGTTCTTATATTCAAAAAAAGGGGGGCATTTTACCTTATTTGCCCCTGTTATTCTATTTTCCTTTTCGTTAGACTAATCGGCAAAATCAATAACAATGACATTTTGGATAAGATATTTTATGGATTCTGTTGAATTATTGGTCAATGTGACACCAAATGAAACGCGCATTGCCTTAGTGGAAACCGGTTTGCTCAAAGAAGTGCATATTGAACGCCAAGGCAAACGCGGTATTGTCGGAAATATTTATAAAGGCCGCGTCACCCGTGTATTACCGGGAATGCAATCGGCATTTGTGGACATCGGGCTGGAAAAAGCCGCCTTTTTACATGCGTCAGATATTGTATCGCACACCGAATGTGTAGAAGAAAGTGAACAAAAGCAATTTGTGGTGAAAGACATTTCCCAACTGGTACATGAAGGGCAGGACATTGTGGTGCAAGTGGTAAAAGATCCGCTTGGCACGAAAGGCGCGCGACTCACTACCGATATTACCTTGCCTTCCCGTTACTTAGTGTTTATGCCGGAAAATAGCCATGTGGGCGTGTCACAACGCATTGAAAGCGAGGAAGAGCGTAATCGCTTGAAAGAACTCACCTTACCTTTATGTGATGAATTGGGCGGTTTTATTATCCGTACTGCGGCCGAAGGGGCGACTGAACTGGATTTACAACAAGATGCCGATTTCTTAAAACGCTTGTGGCGAAAAGTGCTAGAACGCCGTGCGAAATACCCAACTCGTTCTATGCTTTACGGCGAATTGGCGCTGACACAGCGCATTCTGCGCGACTTTATCGGGGGCAAATTGGATCGCATTCACATTGACTCCCGACTTTGTTTCAATGACGTGAAACAATTCACCGAAGAATTCATCCCCAACCTCACCGACAAACTGATTTTATACACGGGAAATCAACCGCTCTTTGATGTTTACAGTGTGGAAAAGGGGATCCATCACGCGTTAGATAGACGAGTGAATCTCAAATCCGGTGGCTATTTGATCATTGAGCAAACAGAAGCCATGACCACGATCGACATCAATACCGGTGCATTCGTAGGGCATCGTAATTTAGAAGAAACCATTTTCAACACTAATATTGAAGCCACCAAAACCATCGCGCAACAACTTCAACTGCGCAATCTCGGCGGCATGATTATCATTGATTTCATCGATATGCAAAGTGAAGAACATCGCAATCGCGTGTTGGAATCCTTGCAAGATGCCTTATCGCGTGATCCGGTGAAAACAAATGTGAATGGCTTCACGCAATTAGGTTTGGTAGAAATGACCCGTAAACGTACGCGGGAAAGTTTGGAACATGTATTGTGTTGCGAATGCCCAACCTGCCAAGGCCGCGGGCGGGTAAAAACTGTGGAAACCGTGTGCTATGAAATCATGCGCGAAATTATCCGTGTGCATCATTTATTTTCTAGCGAACAATTTGTGGTTTATGCCTCCCACGCGGTTGCGGACTATTTAATCAACGAAGAATCCCACGGTTTGTTAGCCGAGTTGGAAGTCTTTATTGGCAAACAAATCCAAGTAAAAACCGAACCGTTTTACACACAGGAACAGTTTGATGTGGTGGTGATGTAAAAAGTGCGGTGGGAAAACAATCTATTTTTCGAACGTTTTCGTTTTTATGTCATCGAATGTTGTTTTCTCCCTCACTACAATAACCGTCCTGAGCAACGTATCGTTGTATTGGGATAACGCAATTTAATTCTTATCCCCGACAATATGTTGGGGATTTTTACATAACAACGCTGAGAAACAATATGGCAAAAGAATCCAATTCCCTATATTTACAATTAGAAATTTTACGTTTAATTCCAAAACGCAGTTACATCAGCACGCATGAAATCCAACAGAAGTTAGAGGACATTGGTTTTTTTCGAGATATTCGTAGTATTCAACGCCAGTTAAAAAGCCTGTCAGAACAGTTTGATATTGAATGTAATACCCTCAGCAAGCCTTACAGTTATCGCTGGAAAGAAAATGCTAAAGGACTCGATTTGCCGATTTTAAACGAGCAACAATCTTTGGTATTAATGTTAGCGAAGCAATATTTGAAAGGCATTTTGCCTGCAAATATCCTCAATTCCATGGAATCCTTTTTTAAGCAGGCAGAATATAATTTGGTTTATGATACCAATAAAAAATCCGGTTCCGAATGGCTGAACAAAGTGGCGATTGCGCCAACCAGTCAACCGTTATTGCCGGCGAAAATTGAGCCTGACATTTTTGCTCAAATCAGTACCGCACTTTATCAAAACCGATTTCTACAGGTGCATTACCGAAGTATTCACGGCAAAGAGCACAAAGCACAAGTTAAACCACTTGCTTTGGTGCAACAAGGCCCGAGTAGTTATTTAGTCGCGCAATATGAACATGGTGATATTTTGCATCTTGCGTTGCATCGTTTGCTTGAGGTTACTGTGAGTACCATGCAATTTGATCGCCCGGATTTTAATTTGAAAGCTTATGTTGAAAGCCAAAAATTCGGTTTTAGTTATGGCAGAAAAATTCGCTTAACGTTTAGAGTGGATAAAGCGATTGGAGGATTTTTGACAGAAACGCCGTTATCAGTCGATCAAACGGTGAAAGATTGTGGCAGTGAATATGAAATTTCAGCCACGGTCATTGAGAGTGAAATGTTGAACTGGTGGATTGCGCATTTTGGCGAAAATTATCAAGAAATTGAGCGTGTATATCTCGAGGAAATTTCCTAACGACACACATTGTCGTTTTATGTTTTATGATAAAGCCATCAACAGAGAGGACATTAAGATGAATTCTTATCAATCACCTGATAAACCGGGAATATTTTGGGGCATGGTGGCGAAAGATAGACGGATTGATAAGATTTCAAAAATGAGAGGAGAGAAAAAGCATGACAACGAAAAATAAACCAATTTGCGTCGTATTAACCGGTGCGGGGATTAGTGCTGAAAGTGGCATTCCTACCTTCAGAGCGGAAGACGGTTTGTGGGCAGGGCACAAAGTCGAAGAAGTGTGTACGCCGGAAGCCTTACAAAAGAACCGTGCGAAAGTGCTCGATTTCTATAATCAACGCCGTAAAAATGCCGCCGCAGCTAAGCCAAACGCTGCGCATCTTGCCTTAGTTGAATTGGAAAAAGCCTATGATGTGAGAATCATCACGCAAAATGTGGATGATTTACATGAGCGAGCAGGAAGCTCAACTGTTTTACATTTACACGGCGAATTAAACAAAGCGCGCAGTAGCTTTGATGAAAGTTATATCGTGGATTGTTTTGGCGATCAGAAATTAGACGATAAAGATCCAAGCGGACATCCGATGCGTCCTTATATCGTCTTTTTTGGTGAAATGGTGCCGATGCTAGAACGAGCCATTGAGATTGTAGAACAAGCGGATGTGGTATTAGTGATTGGCACCTCTTTGCAAGTGTATCCTGCCAATGGCTTAGTCAATGAAGCCCCACGCAATACGTCGATTTACTTAATCGATCCGAATCCCAATACAGGCTTTGTACGCAAGCAAGTGATTACAATAAAAGAAAAAGCCGGGACAGGCGTGCCGAAAGTAGTGGCAGAGTTATTGGAGAACGTTAAAAACTTATAGAAAAACGACCGCACTTTTCACGCAAATAGCGACTTTGGTCGCTATTTGTTGTTATTCCCCTTGCTTAAGCATATGCATAATAAGCCTAATGAGCGTTTCTTTTTGTTTGGGATCAGATTCGGCAACTAATAACGTGAGTGCAGCAAGCCCGGTATCATTGATAACCGGATGACCATTATGATCAAACAAACGGCCATTTCGATGTAAGAAATCCACAAACAAAAACGCTCCGCTACGTTTATTACCGTCTGAAAAAGGATGGTTTTTGACTACGAAATACAGTAAATGTGCGGCTTTTGCTTCAATGCTTGGGTAGGCAGGTTCACCAAACACACTTTGATCTAAATTGCCTAAAATAGCAGATAAGCCATCATCTCGTTCACGTCCAAACAGATCACTTGCTTCGCCTTTTGCCATAAGCTGTGCTTTTAACTCAGCCAGTGCAGAACAAGCTTCGGAATAGGTGCGCAACATGCCGCCTTGCTGGGTTTTCGGTTCGGCAAGTAAACCTTCATCATATTGTTGTAGCCATAAAAATGTATGCGTATAACGGCTGACAATATCCACTAATCCACGACCGCTTTCTAGCGTTAATTCCGATGAATTTGCCGTTTTTTGAATAAGCGCAAGTGCTTGTTCTAATTCGTGAGCATTTTGCTGTAAACGTTTTTGATTAATGGTATAGCCTTGAGTAAAGTACTCTTTTAAACGAGCGGTTGCCCAAATTCTAAATTTAGTCCCTAAAATAGAATTGACTCTATAACCCACAGATATAATCACATCAAGATTATAGTATTCGATTATTCGATTAATCTGTCTTTTGCCCTCAATTTGAACCGTTGCATTTTTTGCAACAGTTGATTTTCTATCTAACTCTCCATCACTATAAATATTTCGTAAATGGCGTGAAATAACAGATTTATCGCGCCCAAATAAATCAGCCATCTGTTGTAAACTCAGCCAAACCGTATCCTTTTCAAATCTAACTTCTACTTGTGTCGTGCCATCTTGCGCTTGGTAAATTTCAATTGGGTTTTGGTTATTCATATTCTTCCTTTGAAATAATAAGATATATGTATATATAAACAGGTAAAGAAATGTATTGCAATACTGTATAACCTTAATTTTCAAAAAATCTTCTCAAAAGAATTGCGCGTTAAATTTCCTAGCGACACGAATTGTCGCTTATTTCCGTATCATTTTTTATAAAAGAGAGATTTTTTACTTTTTACAATTCTCTCAATCCATTTATCGTCGCAACATAGGAGAAAAATCATGCCAATGAAAGTCACTTTTAATCGAGATCCGCTTTTTGAGGATGTAAAAAAATTTGTACAACAACAAAAAATGGCGTCTTGCTCAATGATTCAACGGCGATTTAGGTTAGGTTTTAATCGAGCAGGGCAAATTTTAGAGCAATTAGAAGAAGCCGGTGTTATTTCAACAATGAAAAATGGGCAGAGAAAAGTATTATGAAAAATGATTTGAACTATGCCGTGGAGCTTATCCGCAAAGCAGATGGCATTTTGATTACTGCCGGTGCGGGTATGAGTGTGGATTCAGGTTTACCGGATTTTAGAAGTAGTGGAGGATTTTGGAATGCCTATCCGGCATTTCGTGAACATAACTTGAATTTTCAGGATATTGCGACACCGATGTCCTTTGAAACGCACACAGAGCTGATCTATTGGTTTTACGGACACCGTCTAGTGCAATATCGTAACACTACGCCACATGAAGGTTACCAAATTCTAAAACGCTGGGCATCGGAAAAACCGTACGGTTATTTTGTGTTTACCAGTAACGTGGATGGTCATTTTCAAAAAGCCGGATTTGAAGAAAAACGGGTTTATGAAGTGCATGGCACGCTAGAACGTATGCAATGTGTTCATGATTGCCATCATCAAAGCTGGACGGCGAAGGATTTTCAACCGGAAGTGGATAACGTTAACTTGCGCTTAACGAGCCCTTATCCGCGCTGCCCTTTTTGTGGTGGTTTAGCGAGACAAAATGTCTTAATGTTTGACGACTGGTTTTACAATCGCAATTATCAAGATTTGAAACGAACCTCCTTAGATCAATGGATTAAAGGCGTGCCGAATTTAGTGGTGATTGAACTTGGTGCAGGCAAAGCGATTCCAACGGTTCGATATTTTTCCGAACGCACGGCAAAAGCCAAGAAAGCCGGCTTTATTCGCATTAATCCGCAAGACGGTGGCGTATCAAAACATCATTTTTTAGGGCTGGATATGACCGCACTTGAGGCTTTAAAAGCAATAGATGCTTTATTAAATCAATCAACATAAGGAAACCAATATGCAAAATGTCTGCCAAATCACCTTTTGTCAGCAAATTGGAAAAAATAAAAAGCACAATCAAGATGCGTTGTTTAATGGTGAAACGGTTTTTCAGTTTAAATTAAAAACAGCAGAAAAACGCCTTGAAAATCGACCGCACTTTATCATTGGCATTGCCGATGGTATTTCCAATAGCAATCATGCGGAAAAAGCCAGTAAGTGTGTCATGTCGGCGTTGCAAAAGATTCAAACATTAAGTCGAAACACCATTCCCTATTTGCAAGATAAATTATCGGAACAGTTGGCAGACTCCTATTTTGGTTCGGCAACCACATTCGTCGCCGCGGAAATTGATCAAGTCAATCAAAAAGCCAAAATTCTCAGTGTGGGCGACAGTCGTGCTTATTTAATTGATGCTCAAGGTAAATGGCGACAAATTACAAAGGATCATTCTATTTTGTCCGAATTGTTAGAACTATCGCCTCATCAAAAAGAAGAGGATTTCGCCACAATTTATGGCGGCGTTTCTTCTTGTTTAGTCGCCGATTATTCCGAATTCCAAGATAAAATTTTTTATCAGGAAATTGAAATTAAACAGGGTGAAAGTCTATTACTTTGTTCTGACGGCTTGACCGACTGGCTTTCAGATGAAATGCGCGAAAAAATTTGGCAGAAATATCCCGATGATAAAGCTCGCCTCACAGTTTGTCGTAAGATGATTGAGAAGCAATCGTTTTCGGATGATTTGTCGGTAGTGGTTTGTAGATTAAAACTGTATAATTAAACACTCTATTTTACATTTTATAAGGAAAAAATTATGTCTTATCAAGGAATTTCGATCCGCGAGGTTTTAGATAAAATTAATGCCAATACAAACGGTTGGTATTTGCCGGAAGTGCAACGCCAGTATGTTTGGGGAAATCGCAATAATTCTGAAGATTATGTGTGCTTATTATTAGATTCTTTATTGCAAGGTTATCCTATCGGCGCGATTGTTGTATGGGAAAATTCAGCTAAAGTACCTTTCCGACTATTCTTAACTGATTACGCATCAAATAAATTCAATAAGTCGGTTGAAGAAGGTAGATGGGGTCAAAGTAAATCGTTAGTTTATGATGGGCAGCAACGATTACAAACTTTATATTCTGTACTGAAATATACATTTAATGATCGGGTTTTACATTATGATTTATTTTTTGATGCTAAAAATGCAAATGCAGATGAAACAGGTTTCTTATTTAGAAATAAGGATGCAGTCCCTGAATTACGTTATTTAAAGTTGACAGAGCTTTGTTCGATATCTTGTTCAGAAGAGTCAGAAGCAAAATATATCATCGAGGATCGGTTAGTTCCTTTATATGAGAATGATAAAGAAAAAAGATCTATTGTTCGTCAAAATCTTAATAGATTATGGGATATCTTTGTAAAAGATAATGAAAAACAAATTGCTTATTTCCCAATTAAAGCAAATAGTCCTGATACGGCAAATGAAGTTTTTCGTCGATTAAATATTGGAGGAGTTTCGTTGACTTCAGTAGAATTAGTTTTAAGTAAAATAAAGGCAAAATATTATGATTTTGAAGAGAAATTATGGGAGCTTTCGAATAAAATTAAAAAATATGATATTGAATTTTCTTCAGAACAGCTATTGCAATTACTTTATCTTTTGATTAAGGGAACAATTCGCGTAGATGATCGCTACTTCAAGGGAACTGATGAGGAACTTGATCTATTTAATAGTAAATTAGAAGATGTAGAGATTCCTCTTCTTGATTTTTTTAATTATTTAAGAAGCGAGTTTAATATAAACCATAATTATATCATACCTAGATGGGCAGCTATATTGCCAATGATAATTTATTTAATTAGACGAAACGAGATTAATCATAATTATAAATGGAGTGATAATTATAATGATGAACATAAAAAGCAAATGAAAGCTGTTCATCAATACTTTTTATCTTCACAAATTTTGGATTGGAATACGCAGACAATGGTCAACGAATTTTCTCGTTTGGCTACAGAAGCAGCAAAAAATCAACATGAATTTCCTCTAAGTGAAATCAAAGCATTTGCAGTATCCAAAAATCGTGTAGGTGAATTAAATGAAAGTAACTTTACTTGGCAGCCTTGGTTTGCTTTAAAAATGTTACAACCAGGAAGAGCATTTAATTTTACGGAAAATAAACCTCATATTGATCATATATTCCCAATGAATAGAGGTAGTGATAATGAGAACTATCAAAATGAAGTTGATGTATTATGGAATTTCCAAATATTACCTGCAGGTGTAAATCTTTATAAATGGAATAAATCTCCGAAAGAGTTTTTATTAGCTCATCCAGAACTTAAAGAGAAATTTGATTTTATGCCTGATTTAGAAAGTGAAGTATGGAATAGTCATACGGACTTCATTCAATATCGCAAGAAATTAATGATTACATATTTAAAAGATAGGTATGATATCTCATTAAATCTATAACGACACCTTTTGTCGCACCCCTCACTAAAATACTCCTTACCAACCCAGTAAGGAGTATTTTTTTATGTCTGAATATAAATTAAACCCACCGACGGTGTCTTCTTATACTGAAAATATGATGCTTAAAGTTTTATTTGAGCATAAAGGTTTTTCCGAAGTGTTTCGGGAGAGCAGCTGGCGAAGTGATGAAATTGCCAGTGCATTTGGGCTGCCTGAAGAATTAGAGAATGATAAAAATTTACGCACGGTTGCTCGTCGGCTTTTAAAAGAGCGGTATAAAACACTTCAAAAATCCACCGCACTTTTACCGGAGTTATGGAAACAGGCGTATGAAAATTTGGCAACGTTGGCAGAATTTTTGCAGCTGAATCCCGTTGAACAGGAACTTCTTCGCTTTGCCATGCATTTACGCAGTGAAGGGCCTATGCGAGATTTGTTTGAGTACTTGCCGAAATCGGATTTACAAAGAACGGCTGCGATCATGGCGGATTTACTTAAACAGCCGAAAAATCAGATTTTATCTGCCTTAAAGAAAGGCAGTAAACTCGATGCTTATGGCCTGATTGATCGCGATTATCGCCCCGATAGTGTGCATGATTATTTAGATTGGGGCGAAACCTTAGATTTTGATGAGTTTGTGACACAACCATTAAACGAAAATGTCCTATTAAAATCTTGTACGGAAGTCGCTCAAGTGCCAAGTTTGCAACTGGATGATTTTGCCCATATTGCCGGCATGAAAGAGATGATGTTGACCTATTTACAACAAGCACTAAAACATCATCGGAAAGGCGTGAATCTTTTAATTTATGGCGTGCCCGGCACCGGTAAAACCGAATTTGCCGGGTTGCTTGCACAGGCATTAGGGATTTCGGCGTATAACATTACTTATATGGATTCTGACGGAGATGTTGTGAAGGCAGAGCAACGCCTGAACTACAGTCGCCTTGCTCAAACGCTATTGAACGGGAAGCAGGCACTTTTAATTTTTGATGAAATTGAAGACGTGTTTAACGGCTCGTTTATGGAGCGTTCTGTTGCGCAAAAAAATAAAGCCTGGACAAATCAGTTGTTGGAAAACAATAACGTGCCGATGATTTGGTTATCCAATTCTGTACACAGCATAGATTCGGCTTTTTTACGTCGCTTTGATTTTGTGTTTGAAATGCCGGATTTACCGTTAAAAAATAAATCGGCGTTAATTTCTCAGCTGGCAGGCGGTAAATTAACGACGGAATACGTGCAGCATTTTGCCAAAGTGCGGTCACTTTCACAGGCGATTTTAACGCGTGTATTCAATGTAGCAAATGCGGTTGATAACGGCAAAAAAGCCTTTTCTGAGGTTTTGCTTACGCTCTTTAATGAAGCCTTACAGGCACAAGGTAAAAAGAAAATTGAGCCGTTGGTGGAAAGTAAACTGAGTTATCAGCTTGAGTGGGTTTCCTGTAATGAGAATATTCATAAAATCAGCGAAGGATTAATGCGAACCAAGAAAGGTCGAATTTGTTGTTATGGTCCGCCGGGCACGGGGAAAACCGCTTGGGCTGGTTGGCTTGCCGAGCAGTTAGATATGCCGTTGTTGCTTTGCAAAGGGTCTGATTTGCTCGATCCTTATGTGGGCGGAACGGAACAAAAAATTGCGGAGGCATTTGAATCGGCGAAGCGAGATAATTGTCTGTTGGTGCTGGACGAAGTGGATACATTCTTATTTTCACGCGATGGTGCAGAACGTAGTTGGGAACGTTCTCAAGTCAATGAGATGTTGACGCAAATTGAGCGTTTTGAAGGTTTAATGGTGGTTTCAACGAATTTGATGAATGTGCTGGATCCGGCAGCATTACGGCGTTTTGATTTAAAGCTAAAATTTGATTATTTAACGCCACAACAGCGTTTGGATTTTGCTAAACAACAAGCAGAAAAATTGAATTTGGGCGTATGGGATGAACCCCATTCAAAACGTCTCCTGGAGTTGAACTTACTCACGCCGGGCGATTTTGTTGCTGTTGCCAGACGACACAATTTTTCGCCCTTTGAGAATCTAGAAGATTGGTTAGAAGCCTTGTATAGCGAATGCCGTGTGAAGCCGGAATTTTCCCGCAAAAAGGTCGGTTTTTAATCGTTGTTACGTTTTCAGACAAAGCGTGAGATGTCTTACGCCCCACTGGAAGATATTAAAGTGGTGATTGAGCGACAGCCTTAAAAAACACGGCGAAAAACACCGTGAAAAGCTACCGCACTTTCTTGCGCTAAAAACGGTAAAACAACAGGGCTGAAAAAGGAAAGCTTGTGGTATAATCCGCAAAATTTCTCGTTTTCTTAAGTTTATGAAAAAAATCGTTTTATTTTTCTTTTTATGCCTCATTCTGCTTGCCGGTGCAGGATTCTGGGGATTCCAGCAATTACAACAATTTTTGCATCAACCGGTGAATGTGCAAAACGATCAATTATTAACCATAGAACGCGGTACAACCAGTAATAAATTAGTCACGTTGTTAGAGCAAGAAGGTATTTTGGACAGTGCCGCATTATTGCCTTGGGCCTTAAAATTACACCCTGAATTGAGTAAAGTGAAAGCAGGCACATATTTATTGGATGATGTGAAAACCGTAGAAGATTTGCTGAAATTGCTCAACTCCGGCAAAGAAGCGCAATTCAACGTGCAATTTATTGAAGGCAACACCTTTAAAAATTGGCGAAAACGTCTCGAAAACGCACCGCACTTAAAACAGACCTTAAAAGATAAATCTGAACAAGAGATTTTCCAGTTATTGGCACTGCCAAAAGTCTCAGAAGCCATTGATGAATGGATGAAAATCGACGGTTGGTTGTATCCGGACACTTATAATTACACGCCGAACTCTACCGACTTAGAACTGTTGCAACGCGCTGCAGAACGCATGAAAAAGGCCTTAGACAAAGCCTGGAATGAGCGCGATAAGGACTTACCGTTAGAAAATTCTTACGAGATGTTGATTCTCGCATCTATCGTGGAAAAAGAAACCGGCATCGCCGCAGAGCGTCCCCAAATTGCCTCGGTGTTTATCAATCGTTTGAAAGCCAAAATGAAACTTCAAACCGATCCGACAGTGATTTATGGCATGGGTGAGGATTACACCGGCAATATTCGTAAAAAAGATTTAGAAACGCCGACCCCTTATAACACCTATGTGATTGACGGCTTACCGCCGACGCCGATTGCCATGCCAAGCGAAGATGCATTGCAAGCTGTGGCCCATCCTGCACAAACGGAATTTTATTATTTCGTTGCCGACGGCACGGGCGGTCACAAATTCAGTCGAAACTTAAATGAACACAATAAAGCGGTGCAGGAATACTTACGCTGGTACCGCCAACAAAACGGGAAATAATATGGCAGGCAAATTTATCGTTATTGAAGGCTTGGAAGGAGCGGGCAAAAGTACCGCCCATCAATGTGTCGTGGATACCTTAAAGGAATTGGGTGTTAATGATGTCGTGTTCACCCGCGAACCCGGTGGCACGCCCTTAGCCGAAAAATTACGTCACCTCATTAAACACGAAACGGAAGAACCGGTGACAGACAAAGCCGAATTGTTGATGTTATATGCCGCCCGAATTCAATTAGTGAATAATGTCATTAAGCCCGCTCTCGCCCAAGGCAAATGGGTGGTGGGTGATCGCCATGATATGTCTTCCCAAGCGTATCAAGGTGGTGGTCGCCAGTTAGGAGCAGCTTTTTTAACGCATTTAAAACAAATCGTATTGGGCGATTTTGAGCCGGATTTGACCCTGTATTTAGACATTGATCCAGCCGTCGGTTTAGCCCGTGCCCGTGGACGTGGTGAGCTGGATCGTATCGAACAACAAGATCTGGATTTTTTCCACCGTACCCGTGCCCGTTATTTAGAACTGGTAAAAGACAATCCGAAAGCCGTGATGATCAATGCGGAACAATCCATTGAGCAAGTGCAGGCAGACATTAAAAGTGCGGTCAAAAATTGGTGGATTTCGCTATCAAAATGAGCCTTTTACTCCCTTGGCTGACGCCAACTTATCACAAAATCACACAGGCTTTTGATGAGGCTTTAGGGCACCACGCCCTGCTGATTCTCGCCGATGAAGGTCTTGGTGTAGAACAGCTTTGCTCCGCATTGGCAAAACGTCTGATGTGCTTAACACCCAAAGGAGCGGAGGCTTGTGGCGAATGCCATGCTTGCCATTTAATGCAAGCCAACAGCCACCCCGATTTCCAGCCCATCTCGCCTATTGAGAACAAAGACATCGGCGTGGATCAAATTCGTGCCATGAACGAACAAGCGACGCAGCATGCGCAGCAAAACGGCAATAAAGTCATTTATATCGAACAGGCGCATCGTCTGACGGAAGCCGCTGCCAATGCCATTTTAAAAACACTGGAAGAGCCGCGTCCAAATACCTATTTCATTTTGCAATGCGATATGCAAAAGGCGTTGTTGCCAACCATTTACAGTCGCTGCCAAGTGTGGAACCTCTTACCACCGGACACAGACACGGCATTACAGTGGTTGCAATCACAAACATCCGCCGAAACATCCGATATATTGACCGCACTTCGGGTGAATTATGGTCGACCACTTCTCGCGCTTGCCATGTTAGAGCAAAATTTACTGGCGCAACGACGGGAATTTTTACGCCAATTTTGGCTATTCTATCGCCGTTGTTCGCCTTTAGAATTACTGCCATTTTTTACTAAAGAACTTGTCTTGCAGCAGCTGGATTGGTTGTCAGCTTTTTTGAGTGATAGTTTAAAAAATAAACTGCATATTCATGAAGACTGGATTTGTCAGGATATTGAACAGGGCGTCATTCAATTTAGCCAAGGACTTTCTGCCCCGGCATTATTAAAAGCAACACAAATTATTAGCAAAGTGCGATCGGATTTATCAGCAAATTCGGCGTTGAATTTAGAATTGATTTTACTCGACGGGTTGACCCGTTTAATTACTGAAGTATTTGAAGGATAAAATATGTTTATTGTGGATTCCCATTGCCATTTGGATGCCTTGGATTACGAAACATTACATCAAAATATTGCCGATGTCGTGGCAAAGGCAAAAGCACGCGATGTGAAACATTTATTGGCAATTGGCGTGACCTTGAGCCGTTTTGAAAAAGTGTATCCGGAATTAGCAAAATTCGATAACGTCTCTTTAGCCTGTGGCGTACACCCGCTGGATTTTGAAGAAGAACCTTATGATGCCGCGCGCTTGTTACGCTTGGCGCAAGATCCGAAAGTCATCGCCATCGGCGAAATCGGCTTAGATTATTATTACAGTGCAGAAAACAAAGCCGCCCAACAAGCCGTGTTTGCTAGCCAAATTGACGTAGCCAATCAGCTCAATAAACCGGTCATCATTCACACACGCCAGGCGCGCGAAGACACGATTCGCCTGTTGCGCGACAATCAGGCAGAAAAGTGCGGTGGCGTTTTGCATTGTTTTACCGAAAACTATGAGATGGCAAAACAAGCATTAGACTTAGGTTTTTACATTTCCATTTCAGGGATTATCACCTTTAAAAATGCGGAAGAACTTCGGGATGTGGTGCGCAAACTGCCGTTAGATCGCCTGTTGGTAGAAACCGATTCGCCTTATTTGGCACCGGTGCCTTATCGCGGTAAACAAAATCAACCGGCGTACACTCGTGAAGTGTGTGAATATGTGGCGGCATTGAAAGGCGTTTCAGCCGAGGAAATGGCACAAATCACCACACAAAACTTCGAGCGTTTATTTAAAATTCAGGTACAATAATTAACCAACCTCATTTCAATAGGACAAAAAGATGAGAAAATTTTTAAAATATTTTTTTATTTCCGTCATTTTTATTTTTCATTTATGCATTGCTACGGCGATAAATTATTCGATGCCAAGCTATGATGTCACCAAAGTGACCGGCGTTGAGGTGAAACGGGTGGATAAAGACGGACCGATTACAAAAGCCAATCCGGCAGACGGCCCGACCCGCGATGTGTATTTTATCAATACGCAACATGAAAACGGCAAAGTGATGGTATATCGCAACGAAGATACCCGCTGGGGTTTTCCGTTCTATTTCAAATTCGGCTCAGCAAATTTACAGGCATTGGCGCAAGCCTTGGGTAATGAAGAAAAAACCGTGGAAATCAAATATTACGGCTGGCGTTTAACAATGTTTGATGAATTCCCGAATGCGTTATCCATAAAAGCAATGGCTGAGACAGATTCGCCCAGCCATCCGATTGTTTCTTATATTCTTTATGTTGTTTTGCTCTTTACGCTCTTTTTCGCGATTCAATTTATCCGTGGTTGGTTTGATAGCGAAAATTAATGTGTTCAGTGGCAAAACCGGCTTTTCCTAGGAACGCGTTTTGCCATAACGCAGATGGATATAGAGAAAGAACATTAGCCCGATCGTTGCAAAGGCGGCACCGGTAAACCCAATGCTGGATAAACCGAGGTGCTGCATAACTTGATTGCCAAGTAACGCACCGCCGCCGATACCAATATTGTAGAGTCCGGAATAAATTGCCATCGCCACATCTGTAGCATCCGGTGCCAGTTGTAGCACACGAACCTGCAAACTTAGACCAATCCCTGAAATACCGATTCCCCAGACAAATGCCAACAAATACATGGAAAATTCACTGTGGCTAAAAGGTAATAGCAAGGCTAAAGAAATGGCCAAAATCGCCATGGACGTTAAAAGGAATTTTGCCGGTGCTAAACGATGTAAGCGGTTGAAGAGCAGGCTGGCGGTAATGCCGGAAAGCCCAAAAATCAATAAAATTGCCGTGGCAACGCCATTACTCATTTCTCCAATGCGAACAATAAAAGGCTCAATATAACTGTAAGCGGTAAAATGCGCCGAAACGATCAGTATCGTTAACACGTAGAGCCCCACCAAAAGTGGGCGTTTAAATAACGAAGGCACACTGCTTAGCGAACCGGCATTGCGGCTGGCTAAGTGCGGTAGGAAACGATAGAGAAGTAGAAGAAGACAAAACGCCAGAAAAGCGATAATCCCAAAGGCTTCGCGCCAACCGAGATATTGTCCGATAATCCGTCCTATCGGCAAGCCGAGCACCATTGCTAATGCGCTGCCCATAGCTAACAGCCCGATGGCTTGTGCTTTTTTGTCTTTTGGCGCGACACGCACTGCAAGGGACGTGGTGATTGACCAGAAAATGGCGTGCGTAAAGGCAATGCCAATACGGGAAAGTAGCAATATCCAGAAATTCCACGCCAAAACTGACAAAATGTGGCTGGCAATAAAAATAATGAATAATTTGATTAACAGACTACGTCGTTCTAGCTTTGCCGTCATGAGCATAAAAGGTAAGGACATCAGCGACACAATCCACGCATAAATAGTAATCATCAGCCCGGTTTTTTCTACCGGAATCTGAAAACTTTGGGCTATGTCTGAAAGCAAGGCGACCGGTAAGAATTCTGTTGTGTTAAAAACAAAGGCGGCAAATGCCAACAAAATGACGCGAAAAAATTTTAAGCGTCGTACGATTTTTAAAGTGGCCACTATTCCCGCCCTAATTTACGTTTAAGAAGATCTTTAAGTTGATTGCGCAAGTTTTTATCAAATAACACTTCATATTGTGGGGAGTAGCAATTATTAAAGAAACGCAGGGGCAGAACAAATTCCGAATATTTTTCATTATTTGATCGAAGCGTTAAATTCACATCACATTGCATGGATTTTAAGTTTACCTGACCGCTTCCTTCCCCTGAAAGTGCGGTGGTTTTTAACAGGATTTTGTCAATCTTCAATTGATTCTCTTGAAGCATAGAACTCATAACAAATTTTTTATACGGCGTTTTGATCGCGTCTTTTTGTTTAACTTCGGCATTCTGCCAATTGATTGGTAAATATTGCCCGGCAAGTTCCAATAAATTCACGCCGGATAACTCGCCATCATGCGCACTAAAATAGAATTTACCGGCTTTTATTCGCGACTGAACGAACTCGGCGGTAATGTCAAAATCCGTGTTGCCGGTGAGCGTATTTGGGAAATTAAATAACGCCAATAAACGTTCGATAGGGTAATTTTTGCCTCGAAAACTGACCGCACTTTGATCGGGATCGCTCGTATAATCTAGGTGCGCGATACAAACGAGATCGCAATCCGAAATAATATCGGCAATAACATATTTAGTGTATTTGGATAAATCGACTTCCGCACGGAGAGTGCCTAGCGGTTGTTGGTTTAGCTCAGCGTCTTCAAACACCACCGCAAAGTCGTTTTCGGCGAATCGGGAGATTTCCCCTTTATTGAAACGAAAATGGAAGCGTTGTAGATCGCCATATAATGGCTTATCCCATTCAAGCGTCAAAGACTGAGGCCCATTGAATTGCACGCGATCTTGGCGAATATTATCCAGACTGAAATCGGAGAAATGTATTTGTATATTCGCTGCATTATGTGCCTTATCGGAAAAACGAATCTTTTGAATATCTAACTGCGCAAGTTGCACATTGCCGGAAATTAACGAGGAAAAATTCAATTTCCCAGTTAACTTCCCGATAGTCACTTGGTTGTGTTTAACCCCTTCAAAAGCCACATAGGGCTGCGGGAAAACGCCAATATGAAGATCTTGAACAACCGTTTTATATTGTGCCAATTTGGTACTGACCGTACTTTCCAGCTTATTCAGTTGAATGTAAAAAAGTGCTGAGATCGCCAACATCACGACCAATGTCATCAGGGCGATCTTTTTCATTTATTTATCCTCATCAATGCGACTGGCAACCGCATTTTGTTGATTTTTGTATTTAGCGTCTTTACGGCTGTTATACGGACGCGCCGCCGTGCCACTTAACACTTCAAAACTCAAGGCGCCAATCACCATATTTGGACGCAATGCCAACGGCAACTTACCGGAATTATAAAACTCCAACACAATTTTGCCTTCCCAACCCGGATCGATACGGTGTGCCGTCACATGCACCATTAACCCCAAACGCGCTAAAGAGGATCGTCCGTCCAACCAACCGATAATATTCGCCGGCAGTTTTACCGATTCTAAGGTGGTGGCAAGGGCAAGTACGCCGGGGTGTAAAAAGAAAGCTTCATCATCGGCGATAAGAATTTCATCGCTCATGACCGATTCTAACTGCGCGGAGACTTCTTCTTTCGGGCCGCTTAAATCAATGTAAGGGGCAGAATGTTCACGAAATACGCGAAAAGAATTACCTAAACGAACATCAATCGTCGCACCGTTAATTTTATCGTTAGACGGGCGCGGATTCAGCGAAATTAAGCCTTCATCCAGATAACGTTCAATGTCAGTATCACATAATCTCATGATCTGCTCCTATTTTTTGCTTAAAAGCTGCATGATTTGCGCCTTTAACATATTGATGGCAATGCGGTTTTTCCCTCCGCGAGGGATCACAATGTCAGCATGTTGTTTAGAGGGTTCGATAAATTGCAAGAACATCGGACGCACGGTAGCACGATATTGATCAATGACGGATTGAAGGGTGCGACCACGTTCTTCCATGTCGCGTTGTAAACGGCGAATAAAGCAAATATCTAACGGCGTATCCACAAAGACGGAAATGTCCGCCAACTGGCGTACACGCTCGTCTGTGAGTAATAAAATCCCCTCTAAAATCACAATACGTTTTGGCGTGAAATGGGTCACGTCATCAGTTCGGGTATGATCCACATAGCTATACACGGGAATATCGACGGCGTTGCCGGCTTTCAACGCTTTCAAATGGGCAATGAGCAAATCGCGGTCCATGGAGTTTGGGTGATCATAATTGGTTTTAACCCGTTCAGACATCTCTAAGTGGCTTTGATCTTTGTAATAACTATCTTCGGCAATAATGCCGATTTCTTCACAACCCAGTTCATGACAAAGTTCTTTATGTACTGTAGAGGCAATAGAACTTTTTCCTGAAGCCGATGCGCCGGCAATGGCGATAATAATACAAGATGCTGTTTGATTTTCTGACATACCCTTTCCTTTTCTCATAATGTGAATAAATTGGCGGAATTATAAAGAAAAAAGCATTTTTTTGACATAACTAGATTTCTCCCTTGGCTATTTTTCTATAATTCAGACGTAACGCAACAGATTCATGCAGAAAATTCTTCGTTTTGTGAGGCTTCTCACATTAATGGCGTGGGATTTTATGTAACATGCTCACCTAAAAAGCGCATACCGAGCGATATCGGCATGTTATTTTCATCTCATGGACAATAAAGAGGTACAACATGAAGTTAAAATCACTTTCTCTTGCAATTTCCACCGCACTTTTAGCTAGTGGTTTAATGGCAAACCAAGCGGCTGTGGCAAAAGGTCGCTTAGTCGTTTATTGCAGCGCCACCAATATTTTATGTGAAACCACCACCAAAGCGTTTGGTGAAAAATATGATGTTAAAACCTCCTTTATTCGTAACGGCTCAGGCAGCACTTTTGCCAAAGTAGAAGCGGAAAAAAATAACCCGCAAGCCGACGTGTGGTTCGGCGGTACATTCGACCCACAAGCGCAAGCGGCTGAATTAGGCTTAATCGAACCTTACAAATCTAAACACATTGATGAAATCGTAGAACGTTTCCGCGATCCGGCAAAAACCAAAGGTCACTATGTTTCTGCTATTTACATGGGGATCTTAGGTTTCGGCGTGAACACAGAACGTCTGGAAAAATTAGGCATCAAAGAAGTGCCAAAATGCTGGAAAGACCTAACGGATCCACGTTTGAAAGGGGAAGTACAAATTGCAGACCCACAAAGTGCCGGTACAGCCTATACGGCGCTTGCCACATTCGTACAACTTTGGGGTGAAGACAAAGCCTTTGATTTCTTAAAAGCTTTACATCCAAACGTTTCCCAATACACCAAATCCGGTGTCACCCCATCCCGTAACGCCGCTCGCGGTGAAGCAGCCGTGGGTATCGGTTTCTTACACGATTACGCCCTTGAAAAACGTAATGGCGCACCATTGGAACTCGTAGTGCCATGTGAAGGTACGGGCTATGAATTAGGTGGCGTGAGCATCTTAAAAGGCGCACGTAATATCGACAATGCAAAATTATTCGTAGATTGGGCGTTATCTAAAGAAGGTCAAGAATTGGCATGGAAACAAGGTGAATCCTTACAAATCTTAACCAACACAACAGCAGAACAATCCCCAACGGCGTTTGATCCAAATAAATTGAATCTCATCAATTATGACTTTGAAAAATACGGCGCCGCCGAACAACGCAAAGCCTTAATTGAAAAATGGGTTCAAGAGGTTAAATTAGCGAAATAAGCACGCTAAAGTGCGGTCGAAAATTCTCGTATTTTTCTCACCGCACTTTTCTTATATTGATGGCTCGTGTCTTACGGCGCGAGCCTATCACCATTATTAGGACGCACATCAACAAAAGTGCGTTACCTCGCGCATCAAAAACACAGGAGTGTTCAAATGAAACTCTCAAAAATTGCGTTAGCGCTTTCAGGCGTTGTACTCGGTGGGATGTTATTAAGTGGCAATGCTGCGGCAAAAGGTCGCTTAGTCATTTATTGCAGCGCACAAAATACTATGTGCGAGCAAGAAGCCATGGCATTCGAGAAAAAATATGATGTAAAAACCAGTTTTATTCGTGGCGGCACAGGCACTATCTTAGCCAAAATCGATGCGGAAAAAGATAACCCTCAAGGCGACGTTTGGTATGGTGGCACCATGGATCCGCATTCCCAAGCGGGTGAAATGGGCTTGTTAGAGCCTTATAAATCACCAAATCTGCCACAAATTGTAGAGCAGTTCCGTGATCCGGCTAAAATGAAAGGCAACTATTCCTCAGCTATCTATCTTGGTGTATTAGGTTTTGGTGTGAACCCTGAACGTTTACAAAAACTCAATTTGCCAATACCAAAATGCTGGAAAGATTTAGCTGATCCAATGTATCGCAATGAAATTCAAGCGGCGGATCCGCAAAGCTCAGGAACCGGCTATACGCAATTAGCCACCTATATCCAACTTTGGGGTGAAGATGAAGCCTTCAACTACTTGAAAGCGTTAAACAAAAACGTGTCGCAATATACCAAATCCGGTAATACAGCCACCCGTAACACGGCGCGTGGTGAAACCGCAATCGGTATCGGCTTTTTACACGAATATTCCTTAGAAAAAGCCAAAGGAGCACCGGTTGAATTAGTGGTACCTTGCGAAGGTACAGGCTATGAAATTGGTGGAGTCAGCGTAATTAAGGGCGCACGCAATCCTGAAAATGCGAAACTTTTCGTGGATTGGGCGCTATCGAAAGAAGCGCAAGAATTAACATGGCAAAAAGGCGAAGCCTATTCCATTTTAACCAATACCACAGCGCAACAATCCCCTTATGCGTTGGATTTTAAATCGATTAACCTGATTAACTATGATTTTGACAAATACGGTGCCACTGACTTGCGCAAACGTTTAATCACGAAATGGGTTGATGATGTTAAACTAGCCAAATAAATTGTTGTTAAATAAAGAAGCAATGTCTATTGCATTGCTTCTCTATTTCTTCTTATGCGAGGTTGTATGAACGCAAATAAACTACCAATCACACATTCTGCGAATTTTTGGATAATTTTGTCCATTGTTGCATTTCTTGTTCTCCCTTCCCACGCCTTAGATTACGGCTTGTTTGACAGCACCGCCGATGAATTCTTCGATGCCATGGGTTGGTCATCTTTTAACATTACCGCTTTTTGGTTCTTGCCAGTGATTTTGTACGGTTTATTGCCGTGGCTAAAATTACCAACCAATACACAAGCCAAAGCGGAACTTTACTTATTAGTACTGGCGACATTATTTACCTTTATCAGCGCCAGCGTGCTGAAAATCAGCATGGGTTATTCGGTGATCGTTTTACTCATCGCTTTCACCGCACTTGCTACGCTCTCTTTGGCGAAGTTAAAGATTATGCAAGGCGACAAATTTATTATTGCCTCCTTGCTGTGCATTGTGTTGCTGATTTTCTTCTTTATCGTTTATCCGACATTGGCGATTTTTGTTTCCATGTTCTACGACGGGGACACCTTTGCACCACAACAAGTGATGCGTATTTTGACGCAAAGCTACATTGTGCGCGTCATCAGTAACTCCTTGTTCTTATCCGGCTTCGTGGGTATCGTTTCTACGGTATTCGGTTTAGCATTTGCTCTTTACACGACCCGTATTGCGCGCCGAACAGCCTTTATCGGAAAAATCTTCTCTATTTTACCGATTGTTACACCACCTTTTGTGGTCGGGTTAGGGGTAACTTTAATGCTTGGTCGCTCCGGTTATGTGACCGAGTTTTTATCAAGCAATTTCGGCTTCACCAATCACAACTGGTTATACGGTTTTAACGGTATCGCTATTGCGCAGATTTTGGCATTCGCGCCAATTTCCTTCATGATTTTAGACGGCGCATTAAAATCCGTGCATCCGTCCATTGAAGAAGCGTCTTATACGTTGCGTGCTAACCGTTATCAAACCTTCTATAACATCATTTTCCCGTTACTGCGCCCTGCCTTGGCGAACTCGTTCCTCATCGTGTTCATCCAATCGCTCGCAGACTTTAGTAACCCGTTGGTGTTGGGGGGTAGCTTCGACGTTATTGCAACGCAAATTTACTTCTACATTGCCGGTTCACAATTAGATTACGCCTCCGCCAGTACCCTTGGCTCCATGTTGTTAATCTTCTCCTTGGCGATTTTTATCATTCAATATTTATGGATTGGTAACCGCTCTTATGTGACCGTATCCGGTAAATCTTATCGCGGCGATGTACAAGAACTCCCTGCCGGCTTGAAATACACGATTATTTTCATGCTCGGCGCTTGGGTCATCTTCAATCTTGCTTTATATGGCAGTATTTTCTACGGAAGCTTCACCGTTAACTGGGGTGTGGACTATACCTTAACCTTGAAGAACTACGCTATGTTGTTCGGACAAGGATTAAGTGACGGCGCGTGGCCTTCCTTAATTAATACCTTAATTTACGCTGGTATCGCGGCACCACTTACCGCCATTTTTGGTTTGTTAATTGCCTATATCGTGGTGCGTAAAGACTTCCAAGGGAAAAAATCTCTCGAATTCTTAACCATGCTTTGTTTTGCCGTACCTGGCACCGTGGCGGGGGTCTCTTACATTCTTGCCTTTAACAATGCGCCAATGTACATCACCGGCACCAGTATTATCGTGGTGATTTCCATGGTGATGCGTGACTTGCCAATCGGTATGCGTGCGGCGATTGCAGGCTTGGGACAACTCGATAAATCCCTAGACGAAGCCTCCCTTTCTCTGAAAGGTAGCTCATGGAAAACCCTGTGGTATATCGTGTTGCCATTATTAAAACCGGCCTTGCTTTCTGCGCTTGTCACCAGTTTCGTGCGTGCCATGACGACAGTGAGTGCAATCATCTTCTTGGTAACTGCGGATACCCGCGTGGCAACCGCATACATCCTAAACCGTGTCGAAGACGGTGAGTATGGGATTGCCATTGCATACGGTTCTATCTTAATCGTAGTGATGATGGCGATTATTTTATTCTTCGACTGGATTGTTGGTGACACCCGCATTTCCCGTTCCAAAGCGAAAAAAATGAATTAAGTTGTAGGTAAAAAAATATGAGTAATGATTTCTTAGTATTAAAAAATGTCACGAAAGCCTTTGGCAAATCTGTGGTAATTGATGATTTGGATTTAACCATTAAACGCGGCACCATGGTGACGTTGCTTGGGCCATCCGGTTGCGGTAAAACAACTATTTTGCGTTTGGTTGCCGGTCTTGAAAACCCAACTTCCGGACAAATTTTCATTGACGGTGAAGACGTAACCAAATCGTCCATTCAAAACCGCGATATTTGTATCGTGTTCCAATCCTACGCGTTATTCCCGCACATGAGTATCGGTGACAACGTCGGTTACGGCTTACGCATGCAAAACGTGGGCAAGGAAGAGCGTAAACAGCGCGTTAAAGAAGCCTTGGAATTGGTGGATTTGGCCGGATTTGAAGATCGTTATGTGGACCAAATCTCCGGTGGTCAACAACAACGTGTGGCGCTTGCTCGTGCGCTTGTTCTCAAGCCGAAAGTGTTACTGTTCGATGAACCCTTAAGTAACCTCGATGCTAACTTACGTCGCGCAATGCGGGAAAAAATCCGTGAATTACAACAAAGCCTTGGCATCACCTCTTTATACGTTACCCATGACCAAACGGAAGCCTTTGCAGTATCCGATGAAGTCATCGTGATGAATAAAGGCAAAATCATGCAAAAAGCACCGGCGAAAGATCTGTATCAACGCCCGAACTCCTTATTCCTGGCTAACTTCATGGGCGAATCCAGTATTTTCCCGGCGAAATTGCAAGGAAATACCGTTAACATTCATGGCTATGAACTTGCCCTAAATAATGCTGCCCAATTCAATTTACTGGACGGTGATTGTTTGGCAGGCGTTCGCCCGGAAGCCGTTTATTTCCATGAAACCGGCACAGAAGCGCAACGTTGCACAATTAAAAGTGCGGTGTATATGGGTAACCATTGGGAAGTTGTGGCGTTATGGCATGGTCAAGATTT
Source organism: Aggregatibacter sp. oral taxon 458 str. W10330 (assembly GCF_000466335.1). Lineage (NCBI taxonomy): Bacteria > Pseudomonadati > Pseudomonadota > Gammaproteobacteria > Pasteurellales > Pasteurellaceae > Aggregatibacter > Aggregatibacter sp. oral taxon 458. The sequence continues at coordinate 28,736 of NZ_KE952613.1, forward strand.
GTTGATTAACTGCCGCCCGGAACAGTTCAACCCGGCATCGCAAGAAGCCTATGTACATCTTTCCGAGCAAGGTATTTTCTTGTTAAAAAATCAGTAAAAATTAAAAATAATTGAAATTTTAACCGCACTTTGTATTCAAAAGAGTAAAGTGCGGTTATTATTTACGGCACTTTTAAATTTGACGTGATCAATTCGTCTAAACGTTTTTCATCTAAGTTTGAGAATAACATGAGTAAAAAAAGAAAAGTTACTTTAACCCTTGCTGCCATCCTTGTTGCACTGGGTGGGGGCGCGCAGTTTTATACCAACCAGCAAGTGGATCGGGTTTTGCAAAAATTCCCTTATTCTTTAGATAATCAGCTCAGCCTTCATGTCATCGAAACGGGAAATCATTTTTTTAGTCGAGACCTCACATTTAGTTTGGAAAATAGTGAGGGTAAGCGCACAGAGGTGATTTCAACCAAACTGACGGCGTTGCCTTTTTTTATTACGGCAGAATCTCAGCTTTCCGAACAGTTGGTGCGTCAATTAAATAAAAAGCTTAATATCACGCTTGATAAAAACACCATTAACAGCAAATTTTCTCCGGTAGGCGATTATTTGCAATCGGATCTTGTTACTGAATTTCGTGATTTTACGAACAAAACGCAAACCCTTTCTGTGCTATTTAACTTTGATCCAAGTAGCAAAAATATCAAAGTGAAATCTACGCTGAGCGGATTTAATTATGATAAAAACAGCAAATTAGAACAGCTGCAAGGGCACGCACAATTACAGCGGGTCGATGATAATGAATATGCTATTCGGCTATTAGAACTGAATGCCAAGCAAGTTGAGGTGGATTTCTTAAATGGTGAAAACACGAAAATTCAGTTAAAAAACGCCGCTTATCGTCTTGATGTCAAACCGCATCCCGAGATACAGCAACGAGATTTATTGACACAATTTAATAGTGAAACTTTCCAAATTACCGATAAAGCGCATAAGGCAGAGGAAAATCCAACGATTGTGCGTGGCTTATCACTGAACCTTGAGCAACAAGGCGTGCAAAGTGCGGTGGATTTTGCCAGTGAATTTAACGCATTGAACAAGCAGCCGAGTGTTAAAAATGCCATGAATTTTGTCATTGGTGTGCTGACCCATAATGACCGTTTTAACGGTTCGCTGTCGGTAAAATCCATTGACGTGCCGAAAGATCAGCAGCCTTATTTTTCTTTAAAGGACACTGCATTCCAGCTTGAATTAAATAATACAGACCTTGCCAAAGCCGGTATTACATTGCAATTAAAGGCCGCCGATGTCAAACAAACACCGGCAGAACCAACGAAACAATGGCAACTTAGCGGCGCGGATATTCGCTATCAACTGGATGACTATCCGTTACAAAATGAATTAGCGTTTATTCCGTTTTATTTAGAAGCGCTGGCGACCAAAACACCACCGAAAGAAATGAGTCAAGCATTATCCGCCTTGAGAGATCAATGGGTGAAGTCCATGGAAGATAAGGCACATTGGGAGATGACGCTGAAGGCTTTTCGCTATGGTGATGTAGCGTTGGAGGCGTTGGCGGTAAACGGTGATGCGAAGGTGGAAAATCAACGTTATTACGGGACATCGCACCTTTCATTGAAAACGTTAGCCTTGCCTGATTTGCAAGTGCAACTTGAAGGATTGCAGATAAATATGCCGATGGTGCTAAACAATTACCCTCAGTTAGCAATAACGCAATTCTGTATGGGAATGCATAGTCTCTTGTGTACTGCGTATTTTCCACCGGAAAGCTATAAGAAAATGTTCGATGATCTCTGGACTACGCTGGATCTGTCAACAGAGGGCACAACGGTAGCATTGAATCTCAATACCTATCCGACAACCAAAGCTTATCCTGTGAACCTTGCTCTTAAAGGGGCGGCATCTGTGCCACAAGAGAGTAAAAAGTCTGCTGGGTTGTTTAAGCAAAATCTTAAGGGAAAAATGACGTTTTCATTTGATAAGGCGCTACTAGATGATACACAGGAAGCCGCTTCAAAAATCAAAAAGGATTCGATGTTTTGGCAATCATGGCAGACGGAACTTAAACCTGAAGGTAAGCTGATCCCCCTTTTCACTGAGCAAGATGGAAAATATGTCATGACCTTGGAAAAGGATAAGGATAAGGAATGGCTTGTGAATGGTAAAACGTTAGAGGCGATTCGTCAGGAACGTCTTGCTCAGGCGGAAGCCGAACGGAAAGCCGCGGCTGAACAGGAAGCGCTTGAACAAGAAATGCTTCAGAAAGCCGAACAACATGAAACTAAAACGCCAGCGGTGTTAGAAGAGTCGAACAAAGCGGATGAAACGGCTAATCCTCCTGCGGTAGCAACAGAGGCAACGAAAGATGCGACTGCACCACAGGACTCCGGTAAACCGGAGGTAAAGGAACATTCCACGAATGAAAGTGCGGTTCAAGAAAATCCTGTTAAAGAGGATGTCGTTCAAAAATCAGAAAGCGTTGAAACCCATAAGGGAAAGGACATCAACAAGGAAAAAGCCGAAAAATCGGCGACAACGTTCCATTAAAAGAGACACTAAAAAAGGGCTTGATTCATATCAAGCCCTTTGTTTATCTCATATACGGAATAGGTATATTTAGCCCATCCAACGATTCATTATGAACGTTTCATAATTTCAAAGAAGGCTTCGTTGGTTTTTGCCACAGCGAGTTTGTCGATAAGGAATTCCATCGCTTCCACTTCGCCCATTGGGTTAAGGATTTTGCGGAGGATCCACATTTTTTGCAACTCGTCAGGGGTAGTGAGCAAGTCTTCTTTACGGGTACCTGAACGGTTAAAGTCGATAGCCGGGAACACACGTTTTTCCGCGATTTTACGGGAAAGATGTAATTCCATGTTACCGGTACCTTTAAATTCTTCGAAGATGACTTCATCCATTTTGGAGCCGGTATCTACTAATGCGGTGGCGATGATCGTCAAGCTGCCGCCTTCTTCTACGTTACGCGCGGCCCCGAAGAAACGTTTTGGACGGTGTAATGCGTTGGCGTCCACACCACCGGATAAAATCTTACCGGATGCCGGGGTCACGGTGTTATAAGCGCGTGCTAAACGGGTGATGGAGTCGAGTAAAATCACCACATCTTTTTTGTGTTCTACAGAACGTTTGGCTTTTTCAATCACCATTTCAGCCACTTGAACGTGACGGGTTGCCGGTTCATCGAAAGTAGAGGCAATCACTTCGCCTTTGACGGAGCGTTGCATTTCCGTAACTTCTTCCGGGCGTTCATCGATCAGTAACACGATAAGTTCTACATCAGGGTAGTTGTGGGTAATGCTTTGCGCAATATTTTGCAACAACATGGTTTTACCCGCTTTCGGTGGCGCGACGATCAAACCACGTTGACCTTTCCCGATAGGGGCGGCTAAATCTAAAATTCGGGCGGTTAAATCTTCGGTAGAACCGTTGCCACGTTCCATTCTTAAACGGGAATTGGCATGTAATGGCGTTAAGTTTTCGAAAAGGATTTTGCTGCGGGAGACTTCCGGTTTGTCGTCATTGACTTGGTCAACTTTAAGGAGGGCAAAGTAGCGTTCGCCTTCTTTTGGCGGTCGAATTTTCCCTTCGATTTTATCCCCGGTTTGCAAATTAAAACGACGAATTTGGCTTGGGCTGACGTAAATATCATCGGGACCGGCTAAATAGGAACTGTCTGCTGAACGTAGGAAACCGAAACCGTCCGGCAAAATTTCTAAAACGCCACCACCGAAAATATCTTCTCCGCCTTTCGCGTGTTGTTTCAAAATGGCAAAAACAATGTCTTGTTTGCGTAAACGGGCTAAGTTTTCTAAACCCATTTGTCCTTCGCCAAGTCTCACAAGATCGGAAACCGGCATATTTTTAAGTTCTGTAAGATGCATAGTTAATTTGAGAGTTGTTTAGATTTGATATTTAGATATAAATGAATGGGATGTTTGAAATTGGTGCGTAAATTAGCATTAAATTACTAGCCTGTCTAGTTTTAAACGGTCTTTTTCCAATTTTATTGAGCGGAGAAAAATCGAAAGTGCGGTTCTTTTTAGCGGTATTTTTTGAGGAATATTTCGTATTTCATAGTAGCCATTAAATTAATTGTGCCGAATTTTTGGGGATTTTTCCCGTTCATGCTATGCTTAGCGCCAATTTTTTATGATTGAATTGATGATTATGCAAGAGAATTATTTAAGTTCGGCACGTTTTGCCGATTTACCGTTGCATCCTTTGGTACTGCAAGCATTAACGATGAATGGGTTTGAATTTTGTACGCCAATTCAGGCGTTATCCTTGCCGGTAACATTGCAAGGAAAAGATGTCGCAGGGCAAGCCCAAACCGGCACAGGAAAAACCATCGCATTTTTGACCGCACTTTTTCACCATTTATTAACTCACCCAACCGAGACGGCTAAGAATCAGCCGCGTGCGTTGATTTTGGCACCGACCCGTGAATTGGCGGTGCAAATTGAACATGATGCGCAGATTTTCTTAAAAACAACGAAATTTAAGACCGCACTTGCTTATGGTGGGGATGGCTATGACAAGCAATTAAAAGCCATTGAAAACGGTGTGGATGTGCTTATTGGCACGACCGGGCGGGTAATTGATTATGTGAAACAAGGCATTATCCGTTTGGATTCCATTCAAGTAGTGGTGCTAGATGAAGCGGATCGAATGTTTGATTTGGGATTTATTCGCGATATTCGTTATTTATTGCGCAAATGCCCGTCTCCACAACAACGTCTGACCATGCTGTTTTCCGCGACACTTTCTTACAAAGTGCGTGAACTTGCCTTTGAAGATATGAATGATCCGGAATACGTGGAAATTACGCCGGAGCAGAAAACCGGACAACAAATTAAAGAAGAACTGTTTTATCCATCTAATCAAGACAAAATCCCGTTGTTGTTGACCTTATTAGAAGAAGAATGGCCGGAACGCTGCATTATCTTCGCTAATACAAAACATCAATGTGAGGAAATCTGGGGCTATTTAGCAGCGGACGGACACCGTGTTGGTTTGTTGACCGGCGATGTGGTGCAGAAAAAACGCCTTTCTTTGTTAAAACAATTTACTGACGGCGAGTTGGATATTTTAGTGGCGACTGATGTGGCAGCGCGTGGCTTGCACATTGCAGAGGTCACCCATGTTTTTAACTATGACTTGCCGGATGATCGGGAAGATTATGTGCATCGAATTGGGCGTACCGGCCGCGCAGGCGAAAGCGGGATTTCCATTAGCTTTGCATGTGAACAATACGCCATGAATCTCCCGGCGATTGAGGAATACATTGGGCACAGTATTCCGGTAAGTCAATATGATCCGAATGCATTGTTGCAGGATATTCCGAAGCCTTATCGGTTAAAACGGGAAGGTAATTTCAGTGAGCAGAATAATCAGCGTCGTAAACCGTTTCGCGCGAAACGCTAGTCAAAGGATTGGCGTTGATTTTATTCAATGCTAAAATTCGCCGTTTTTTGAATTGAGGAGAAAATATGTCGTTAGTCGAGTTTGTGGTGAATAAATTAGAGGATTTAAAAGCCACCGACATTTTACCGTTAAACGTAAAAGGGAAGTCATCCATCACCGATACCATGATTTTATGCACCGGCACCTCTTCCCGTCATGTGTCTTCCTTGGCGCAGAAATTAATCACTGAATGTAAACTTGCCGGCATCGATGTATTTGGTGATGAAGGCAAAGAAACGGCTGATTGGGTCGTTGTGGATTTAGGTGAAGCCATTGTACATATCATGCAGGCGGAAAGCCGTGAGATGTATCAATTAGAAAAACTTTGGGCATAAGGCATATTAAAACATATAAAGTGCGGTCGTTTTTTGCGTTGTTTTTTGAGGAGCTAAGGTGAAAATTCAGTTAATTGCCGTTGGAACCAAAATGCCTTCGTGGGTAACCACAGGCTTTGAGGAATACCAACGTCGTTTTCCGAAAGAGATGCCTTTTGAGCTGATTGAAATTCCTGCCGGTAAGCGGGGCAAAAACGCGGACATTAAACGGATTTTGGAACAGGAAGGCAAAGCCATGTTGGCTGCGGCAGGAAAGGGCAAAATTGTGACGCTGGATATTCCCGGCAAACCTTGGACCACCGAGCAACTTGCCCAACAATTAGAAAGTTGGAAAAATGATGGCCGCGATCTGTGTTTATTAATTGGCGGGCCGGAAGGACTTTCACCTGAATGTAAGGCGGCGGCTGAACAAAGTTGGTCATTATCGCCTTTAACCTTGCCACATCCGTTAGTGCGCGTGGTTGTCGCAGAGAGCTTATACCGTGCGTGGTCGTTAACCACCAATCATCCTTATCATCGAGAATAAATGAACTTAAAAAAATTATTGTCGCAACCACAATACGATCCGATTCGTGATAAAAAGGCCGAGCGCAATTTATTTGCTCGTCGCGCCTTGGTGTCATTTATCGGGGTGTTGGCGTTATCAGTAATTTTAATCTTAAATCTTTACGATTTGCAGGTGGTGAATTACGACAGCTATCAAACTCGTTCTAATGGCAATCGAATTAAATTGTTGCCGTTACCGCCGACACGTGGGTTGATTTATGATCGTAATGGGCAAATTTTAGCTGAAAATTTAACCTTTTTCGGATTGTATATTGTGCCGGAAAAAGTTGAAAATTTAGACCGCACTTTCGAGGAATTAAGAGCGTTGGTCGGCTTAACCGATACCGATATTGAGAATTTTAAAAAAGAACGTCAACGTTCTTCACGCTATACCCCGATTTTATTAAAGCCTAATTTGACGGAAGAGCAAATCGCGCGTTTTTCAGTAAACCAATACAATTTTCCAAGTTTGGATGTGAAACCTTATTTCAAACGGCACTATTTATACGGCGAGCCGTTAACGCACATTTTAGGGTATGTCTCTAAAATTAACGATCGTGATGTCGAACGATTAAAAAAAGAAGAAAAATTTGCCAACTATTCAGGCACGCATGATTTAGGTAAGTTAGGTATTGAGCGTTATTATGAAGATGCGTTGCATGGCACCACCGGTTTTGAAGAAGTGGAAGTGAATAGTCGTGGCAAAGTGATTCGTAAATTACGCGAACAACCGGCTGTCGCCGGCAAGAGCATTCATCTGACGATTGATTTAAATTTGCAGCTTTATATTACCGATCTCTTGGCGGGGCAAAAAGGGGCGGTTGTGGTGATGGATCCGAAGGATAACAGTGTGTTAGCGATGGTTTCAGTGCCAAGTTATGATAATAATTTGTTTGTAGATGGTATTTCCGGTGAAGATTATCGTCGTTTATTAAATGATCCGAATCGCCCCTTGTATAGTCGTGTGACCCAAGGCGCGTATCCGCCGGCATCTACGGTGAAACCGTTTATTGCGGTATCGGCGTTACAGGAGAATGTGATTACGCCGGAAATGACCATTTCTGACCCTGGTTACTGGGTGTTGCCGAATACCACAAAACGCTTCCGTGATTGGCGTCGTGGCGGGCATGGTATGACGGATTTGAATAAGGCAATTACCGAATCGTCGGATACCTATTTTTATCAAACCGCCTATAATTTAGGCATTGATCGTTTATCCGGTTGGATGAAACGGTTTGGCTTTGGTGTGCCAACCGGTATTGATATTCAAGAGGAAACCAGTGCTAATATGCCCACTCGGGAATGGAAACAGAAACGTTACAAAAAACCTTGGGTGCAAGGTGATACGATTTCTGTGGGAATCGGGCAAGGGTATTGGACGGCTACGCCACTTCAATTAGCGAAAGCCACCAGTATATTAGCGAATAACGGTAAAGTCATGACACCTCATTTAATGAAACGTATTGAGGGGACAACGATTGAACCTTATCAAGATCCAAAATTATACGCTGATATTACCGAGCCTAAGCAATATTATTGGGATGTTGCAAAACGCGGCATGTATAACGTGGTGAACTCCGCTGCCGGAACGGGGCGCAAAGCGTTTGCCGGTGCGCCTTATCGGGTGGCAGGCAAATCCGGCACAGCACAAGTATTTAGTTTAAAAGAAAATCAAAGTTATAATGCCGGTGCGCTAAAAAAAGAATTACATGACCATGCGTGGTTTACTGCCTTTGCGCCCTATGACAAACCCAAAGTGGTGGTGTCCATTATTTTAGAAAATGCAGGAGGCGGTTCAAGTAATGCCGCACCGCTGGTGAGAAAAATTATGGATTATTATTTTAGACAGACAAGTGAACCGCTCATGGGCGAACCCACTGACTTTATGCCGGCAGGAGTATCAACAAATGAAAATGAATGAGCGTCAGGTTTGGCAGGAATTATGGCGTCGCCTGCACATTGATTTGTGGTTATTTATTGGTCTGGTCGTGATTACCGGTTACGGCATGCTGGTGTTATATAGCGCGTCCGGCGCGAATGAGGCGATGTTTCAGAGCCGTATTATTCAGGTTGTTTTAGGGTTTACGGTCATGCTCGTAATGGCACAGCTTTCGCCTAATTTTTATAAGCGCATTGCGCCTTATTTATTTGGGCTTGGAATTGCGATGCTCATTCTAGTGGATTTAATTGGGGCAACGAGTAAGGGCGCACAACGGTGGTTAGATTTAGGGATCGTGCGTTTTCAGCCGTCGGAGATTGTGAAGTTAGCGGTGCCATTAATGGTGGCAGTATATTTAGGGAATCGCCCACAACCAATTAAACTGAAAGAAACCTTTATTGCCTTAATCATTATTATTGTGCCGACCCTGCTGGTGGCAGTTCAGCCGGATTTAGGGACTTCCGTGTTGGTTAGCGGCTCAGGGTTATTTGTGATATTTTTGGCGGGGATGAGTTGGTGGCTGATTTTAGCCGCAATCATCGGGCTTGCCGGCTTTATTCCTATTATGTGGTTTTACTTAATGCACGATTATCAACGTGCTCGCGTATTAACCCTTTTTGATCCGGAAAAAGATTTATTGGGAGCGGGATACCACATCTGGCAGTCCAAAATTGCCATCGGTTCAGGTGGCTTATGGGGTAAAGGCTGGATGCAAGGCACGCAATCCCAATTAGAATTTTTACCGGAACCGCATACGGATTTCATTTTTGCTGTATTAAGTGAAGAATATGGCATGGTGGGCTTTTTAATTTTACTAGCGATTTACTTATTTATTATTGCGCGCGGTCTCATGATTGGCGTGAGTGCACAAAGTGCATTCGGACGCATTTTAGTTGGCGCATTAACGTTAATTTTCTTTGTTTACGTTTTTGTGAATATTGGTATGGTCAGTGGCATTTTACCGGTGGTAGGCGTGCCCTTGCCGTTGGTGAGTTATGGCGGCACCTCTTATGTGGCGATTATGGCAGGTTTCGGACTCATTATGTCGATTCATACTCACAAAGAACACTTTCTGAAGGGAACTCATTAAGTTTTCAGTTTTCTTAGTTAGATAACTCGACAGAAGGGGATAACTTCTATGAATATAAAACAAACTGTAACATACGTGCTTTTTTTGTTTCTGTTTTTGACCGCACTTTCTGTGCAAGCGGAAACTAAAAAATTATATGGGATACAAGGGCCGAGTTTAATCTATCGTCAGTTATCTAACTCGCCTAAAACCTATGAAGTCAATGGTGAAGTCTATGTAACGCATCCACCTGAATCTGCCAAGGAATATACGAAAAAAGGTATTGCAAGTTATTATCATCATAAATTTAATGGACGCCCGACTTCAACGGGGGAGCCTTATGATTCCACCCTATACACGGCAGCCCATAAGACACTTCCGCTCAATTCCTATGCGGTAGTGACTAATATGTATAACAAGCGGAAAGTCATTGTACGGATTAATGACAGAGGGCCGTTTGCTAAAGATCGCATTATTGATTTATCCCATGCGGCGGCAAAGGAAATTGGGATTGTGAATTATGGAATGGGGTTAGTTCAGATTGAAGCCCTTCACGTGCATACCAATGGCGATATTTCCGGACCGGGGAGTGCCACATTGGCAAAATCAGCAAAAAATGTGGAGGGCTTAAAACGGTTAAAACCCAATGCTAAAAATAATGCTTCCACCGATGAAAATCGTATTGCCAAAAAGGATAAGGCAGGGAATAAAAAAGAAAGTTATAAAATCAAGATGGTGAATATTCCCAACAAAAAAGAGGCTGAAAAAATCATTAAGCAATTATCATCAAAAAATATTAAAGCGGAAATGATTGCGCAGGGTAAAAAATACAATGTTCACTTTGGCCCTTTTAAATCAAAAAACGAAATAGAAAAACTCAAAACACAATTGAGACAATGGAAACATTCCGAGCCTTTAATTGTGTATGCTTACAATAAATAATGACCTAATCTAGGATGTTTAATATTATGTTTCATCATATCGCGACAAAAACAAAAATCGCACTTCTTACCGGAATGCTCAGTGCCTCCTTTATCGCAAATGCAAATGACGTAGCCTACGATGTAACTACGCCACAAATTAACGCACAAACCTATATTTTAATGGACTACAATTCCGGTGCGGTGTTAGCGGCATTGAATCCGGATCAAAGACAATATCCCGCCTCATTAACCAAAATGATGACTAGCTATGTCGTGGGGCAGGCATTAAAACAGGGAAAAATCCATAGCACGGATATGGTAACCATTGGGGAAAGCGCATGGGGGAAAAATTTCCCGGGCTCCTCAAAAATGTTCTTAAATTTAAATCAACAGGTTTCCGTAGCAGATCTGAATCGTGGGATTATTATCGTGTCAGGAAATGATGCTTGTGTTGCTATGGCAGAGCATATTTCCGGTAATACCGCCAACTTTATTGAGAGCATGAACAAATATGTGCGTCAGTTTGGGCTAAAAAATACGAATTTTACGACAGTGCATGGCTTAGATGAAGAAGGGCAGTATTCTTCAGCACGTGATATGGCGATTATCGGGTCACATATTATTCATGATTTGCCGGAAGAATATAAAATTTATGCGGAAAAAGAATTTACCTTTAACAAAATTAAGCAACCAAATCGCAACGGTTTATTATGGGATAAAACCATTAATGTAGATGGGATGAAAACTGGTCATACAGATAAAGCCGGTTATAATCTGGTGGCTTCAGCGACGAACCCGAATAATATGCGCTTAATTTCTGTCGTGATGGGTGTGCCGACTTACAAAGGGCGAGAAGTGGAAAGCAAAAAATTATTACAATGGGGTTTTGCGAACTTTGAGACCTTTAAAACATTAGAAGCAGGCAAACCGATTTCCGAACAGCGTGTCTATTATGGCGATGAAAATAACGTGCAATTAGGTGTGCTGCAAGATGGATTTATTACCATCCCGAAAGGTAAAAATACCGAGTTGAAAGCTCGTTATGAGTTGGATAAAAAATATCTCGAAGCGCCACTTGCTAAAGGTCAAGTCGTTGGGAAAGTCGTTTACCAACTGGATGGAAAAGATGTTGCCAGTTTAAACTTGCAGGTGATGCAAGAAGTCAAAGAAGCGGGGATATTAGGCCGTGTTTGGGATTGGCTGGTCTTGACGATTAAAAGTTTATTTAGTTAGACTTAAAATCTTGGCAGAAACGACCGCACTTTTTGATTTTTTGATGTAATCAGCGGCGACGAAGTGCGGTGAATTTTTTATTTATTTTAGGAAAAACAATGACTCACGATAAAACCGTTAATTTGACGGATCTTGCACATAATAAGAAACTCAAAGATTTACTTGAATTCCCTTGTGATTTTACATTTAAAGTTGTTGGTGCGGCACGCGCAGATTTGATTGATGATGTTGTGCAAACTGTACATAAAACCATTAAAGGGGATTATACGCCAACCATGAAAGAAAGTGGCAAAGGTACGTATCATTCTGTTTCAATTAAGGTGCGTGCAGACAATATTGAACAGATTGAAACGCTTTACAAAACATTGGCAGAAATTAAAGGCGTTCGCATGGTGTTATAGCAAAATAGGCGGAATAAAATTCATTATTCCGCCTATTTTTATTTTTGTATTTTTAAATAACCACGCATTCTTTAGATATGGGAAGGGCATTATTTTTTATGTTTTTCTAAAGAGCGGTGTAAAATTTTGACGTTTTTGCCTTTGTCTTGGAAATACCTTCCCAACTGTTCGGCAATATAAACGGAGCGATGTTTTCCGCCGGTGCATCCGATAGCAATGGTTAAATAACTGCGATTATTTTGTTCCAGCAAGGGTAACCAAGTTTCGATATAAGTGCGGGTTAGATAAATAAATTGGTGTACATCATTGTGTTTATTTAAAAATTCCGCCACCGGCTCATCTAATCCTGTCAGCGGTCGCAAGGCGTGGTTCCAGTGCGGATTAGGCAGAAAGCGCACATCAAATACATAATCCGCATCAAGTGGAATGCCGTATTTAAATCCGAAAGACTCCACCACGATTTTTAATTCTTTATCAGAATGCCCACGTAAAAATTCACGTAAGCGTTCCGCAAGCTCATGGGTGGATAACGCGCCCGTATCAATAATCAAGTTGGCTTGTTGAATTAAAGGGTCAAGCTGTTTCGCTTCTTCTTCAATGGCGGCTTCCAGAGAAAGATCATGGGTAGAAAGCGGATGTAAACGACGAGAATCGCTGTAGCGGCGGACTAAAGTGCTGTTATCAGCATCTAAGAAAATAATTTTAACATTGTGCTGTTGTTGAAGATCATTAATGGTCTTTTCCAACACTTGTGGGGACGCCGGTAAATTGCGAATATCTAAACTAATCGCAGCGGCCGTTTGGCTAACTGACAGAATTTCAATTAATTTCGGCAGTAAATCCAATGGCAAATTATCCACGCAATAATAGCCCATATCTTCTAACGCTCTTAATGCGACGGATTTACCGCCACCCGACCGTCCGCTAATGATGATAATTTCCATGATGTTCCCCTTGATTCGTTCAAATGGCACTTACTCTTCCGCGTTATCCGGCATTGAGATTGGCGTATCTTCCTCATCGGATTCTGACGGCTCATTTTCACATTGATCATAATGCAGAAAAATTTTCCAAATTTCATCCGCACTTTTTGCCGAACGTAGTTGTTTGCACAGTGATTTATCCATTAAATAGTCAGCCAATTTCGGCAGACACAGGGCATAATCGCTACACATATTTTCCGGAATTAATACCGCAAAAATTAAATCCACATCCCGTTTGTCGGCAGCATCATACTCAATGGGGGTTTCTAATTGAATAAACACACCAATGGGTTTTGTACCTTGCGGAAGACGGCCTTTCGGCATCGCAACGCCACCGCCTAAACCGGAATTGCCTAATTTTTCACGATTAAATAAACAATCAAAACAATATTGTTCCCCATTTTCCATGGGTAATTGTTCTTCCACAATGCGCGCGATAGATTCAAACACCCGTTTTTTGCTGGAAGAAATCATTCCCTGACGAAGGGTTTGAGGCGTTAATAATTCGGTAAATTTCATAAGCTATAGTTGGAAATCTGCACCTAAATACACGTCTTTTACCAATTTGTTATTCATAATTTCAGTAGGTGTGCCGGTGGCAATCATTTTACCGGAACTCACAATATAGGCGCGCTCACACACATCGAGCGTCTCCCGCACATTGTGATCGGTGATCAGCACACCTAAGCCACGATCACGTAAGTCTTTGATAATTTTCTTAATATCAATCACCGAAATGGGATCAACGCCGGCAAAAGGTTCATCTAATAAAATGAACTTCGGATTTGCTGCCAAGGCACGCGCAATTTCCACGCGACGACGTTCGCCGCCGGAGAGTGATTGCCCTAGATTGTCTCGAATATGACCAATGTTGAATTCATCAATCAACTCATCAGCACGTTCGCGACGTTGAAGTGCGGTCAGATCTTTGCGTATTTCTAATACGGCCATTAAATTTTCATACACACTCAAGCGGCGAAAAATAGAGGCTTCCTGGGGTAAATAACCTACGCCTTTTTGCGCGCGATTGTGCATTGGCAACAAACTGATGTCTTCTTCATCAATTCGAATTTTGCCTTGATCATGATTCACCAAGCCAACCACCATGTAGAACGTGGTGGTTTTTCCGGCGCCATTTGGCCCGAGTAAACCGACAATTTCACCGGAGTTGACGGTTAAACTTACATCAGAAACCACTTGGCGTTTTTTGTAGCTTTTCGCTAAATTTTCAGCAGACAGAATCGCCATGTTTCACCTTATTTCTTGCCTTTAGCATTATTTAATTGGTTTGGAATTAAGACAGTTTTTACACGAGAGCCGGAAGAACCGTTCGCTTTCAACTGTTGTTTTTTCACATCATAAGTAATGACATTGCCACTAATTTTACTATCTAATTGCTTTAATTCGGCGTTGCCGGTTAAGGTTAAAAATTCTGTACTCAAATCATAAAACACTTTATTGGCTTTACCGTCCACTGGTTTGCCATCATCCATCATTTGATGAAACGTAACAGGATTGCCAAAAGCTTCAACGGTATCTTTCTTATTGGCGTTTTCTTCCGGACGGGTAATGATCACTTTATCCGCTTTGACAAGAATAGAACCCTGTGTAATCACCACGTTATCACTGAGGGTAACCACACGGTTATTCATATCCAACGATTGGTTATCGGATACGATGTTAATCGGTTGATTGGTATCGTCTTTTAACGCGAATGCGGAAAAAGCGATTAAAGTTAATGTGGAAGCAAGGAAAAGTTTATTGCTTATTAATTTCATAATGTGTTTTTACCTGTTCTTTTAAATTAGCCACTTGTTGTTGCAAATTGCCCGTTAATTTCAAGCCGGTCGAACTAAAATTTTGTCCGTTGAGCGTCACCATTTGGTCTGAACGAATATCCTGCGTTGTTAAATTTACCACCGCACTTTCGGTTTCAATTCGCTGTAAACGGGAGAGAGGCGAGAGGCTTTGTGCCACCACATTGCCCTCTAAATACAACATATTATCTTTGGTTAATCTCGCTTTATCGGCACGGAGTTCCCAGCTTTCTTTTTCTGCGGTATTGGCATTGGGGACATTCAGCTCGAGTAAGGTCACTTTAGGTTGTTGAAAGTCGGTATGCCCATCAGCCGTGTAGTATTCCACTTGCAAAGAGGTGGCGAGGTATTGCTTTTTACCGCTAGGCGAATAAACGACAGTATCCATCTTTTGTCCGATATATTCCGGCCGATCTTCTGATTTAATGAGTTCAGTTAAATGGTTATCGTCTTGATGTAAACGATAAAACCAAGCTAATAACCCCAGCGCAATGACCGATAAAATAATATTCCAGCGAATATTCATAAGCCTATGTTAAGTCAGTCTAGTTAATAAGAAGGCGCAATCATAGCACAGTTTTGCGAAAAGCATGTAAAAGTGCGGTCTGATTTTATGATGTTTTTATATAGGATACCAAGGTATCGGCAAGGAAAATCGATGGGTAAATTCAGATAATTCTATTTGACATTCAGTGGAATTTCATAGAGTATCGCAGCTTATTTTAGTTAGTGGCGATTTTATAGCCTCTTATTATTTGCAACGAATGTGTTATGAACGAATCTTTAATTGAAGTTAAACATCTGACATTTAAGCGTGGCGATCGAATTATTTATAAGGATCTTAATCTGAGGGTTCCCAAGGGCAAAATTACTGCCATTATGGGGCCTTCCGGCATTGGTAAAACCACGTTATTAAAACTCATTGGTGGGCAGTTGTTGCCGACCGAGGGGGAAATTTTGTTTGATGGGCAAGATATTTGCAAACTGTCAAATCGTGAACTTTATGAAGTGCGCAAACGCATGGGAATGCTATTTCAATCGGGCGCATTGTTTACCGATATTTCTACTTTCGATAATGTGGCATTTGCGATTCGTGAGCATACGAATTTGCCACCGTCATTAATTCGTCAGATCGTGTTAATGAAATTGGAAGCGGTTGGCTTACGTGGTGCAGCTGATTTAATGCCCTCCGAACTTTCCGGAGGGATGGCTCGGCGTGCCGCCCTTGCCCGCGCGATAGCATTAGATCCGGATTTAATAATGTTCGATGAACCGTTCACCGGGCAGGATCCGATTAGTATGGGGGTGATTCTCAGCCTCATTAAACGGTTAAACGAAGCCTTAAATCTCACATCGATTGTGGTGTCGCACGATGTGCAAGAAGTGTTAAGCATTGCGGATTATGCTTATATTATCGCGGATAAACACGTTATCGCGGAAGGCACTTCCGAGCAGCTGCTGGCAAGCCAAGATCCTCAGGTGACTCAGTTCCTACAAGGTCAAGCAGACGGTCCAGTGCATTTTCATTACCCTGCACCGAATTATATTGAGGAGTTGTTTGAATGTTAGTGAATTTCATTTCAGCCCTCGGGCGCAATGTGATTAATTTTGTACGGGCGCTAGGTCGTGCTGGCTTTTTATTGTTCGGCGCATTAGTTGGGAAACCGCAAGTGACGAAGCATTTCCCACTTCTTATTAAGCAACTGCATGTTCTTGGCGTGCAATCTTTATTAATCATCATGCTTTCCGGTTTATTTATTGGCATGGTGCTTGGGTTACAAGGCTATGTGGTTTTAGTGGATTTCTCCGCAGAAACCAGCCTCGGGCAATTAGTCGCCTTATCCTTGTTGCGAGAATTAGGCCCGGTGGTAACCGCACTTTTATTTGCTGGTCGAGCCGGTTCTGCCCTAACGGCAGAAATTGGTTTAATGAAAGCCACCGAACAATTATCCAGCTTGGAAATGATGGCGGTCGATCCGTTGCGTCGGGTGATTGCACCGCGTTTTTGGGCAGGAATTATTGCCATGCCGCTTCTTTCCATGATTTTTATCGCCATTGGAATTTGGGGCGGTTCTTTAGTCGGGGTTGACTGGAAAGGCGTGGATGCCGGGAGTTTTTGGTCTGTTATGCAAAACGCAGTCACATGGGAACATGACATTCTAAACGGCACAATCAAAAGCGTCTTTTTTGCCATTGCTGTTGTATGGATTGCGTTATTTAACGGCTATGACTGTATGCCAACGTCCGAAGGTATTAGCAAAGCCACCACGAGAACGGTAGTTCATGCGTCATTAGTGGTATTGGGTTTAGACTTTGTGCTGACAGCGATGATGTTCGGTGCAAATTAATCTCTGTTTGTAAGGAAAGAGTATGCGACAAACAATTAAATATGAATTTTGGGTGGGTTTATTTTTGCTTTTAGGCATTGCCTCGCTTGTTTTTTTAGGCCTAAAAGTTGCCAACGTACAAGGCTTTAGTGAAACAAAATCTTACCAAGTCTATGCAACTTTCGATAATATCGGCGGACTAAAAGTGCGTGCGCCACTTAAAGTAGGCGGTGTCGTGGTTGGGCGCGTATCCAATATTGAATTGGATCCGAAAACGTATTTGCCGAAAGTAACGATTGCGATTAATCAAGAATACAACAAGATTCCTGAAACCAGTTCGTTATCCATTAAAACCTCAGGATTATTGGGCGAACAGTACATTGCATTAAATGTCGGTTTTGACGACGGTGAAATTGCGATGCTGAAAGACGGCGACAAAATTGTTGATACCAAATCTGCCATGGTGCTGGAAGATCTTATCGGCCAGTTCTTATACGGTAATAAAGAAGATAAGAAAACGGAAGGCGAAGCAAATGACGCCGCCGAAAGTCACTAATTTACACAACCTACAGGAGAAGGATGTATGTTAAAACTGAATGTAAAACGCTGGTTAGCAAAAACGTTGATTATTTTCACCGCACTTTTTGCCGTGCAACAAGTGATGGCAGAAGATACGCCCTATGATTTAACGCAAAAAGTGTCGGCAAAACTGTTTAGCGATATTAAAGCGAACCAAAGTAAAATTAAACAAGATCCGAATTACCTCAGAACAATTGTACGCCAAGATTTAATGCCGTATGTTCATGTAAAGTATGCTGGCTCTAAAATTTTAGGACAAAACTATAAAACCGTAACCCAAGAAGAGCGGGATCGTTACTTTGCTGTTTTAGATAAATACATCGAGCAGGTTTATGCACAAGTGTTAACCATGTATAGCGATCAAAGTATTCAAATCGGCAAAATGAAGGAAGAATCTGCAAGCCTTGCGACCGTGAACGTTAAAGTGGCGCAACCGAATAATCAACCGCCTTTAAACGTGGATTTCTATTGGTATAAAAATAGCAAAACCGGTCAATGGCAGGTGTATGACATGACAGCCGGTGGTGCAAGCATGGTGAATACCAAACAGCAAGAATGGAGCCCAATCATTCGTAAACAAGGGCTGGATGCATTGACTGCACAGCTACAAAAATCAGCGGATACACCAATTACGTTGAGCAAATAATCCATGCAAGAGACACAAAGTTTACATTGGGAATCACAGGTAAATGATGGTAAAATGACGCTCCAATTATCAGGAGAGTTATCTCGTAACACGTTGTTGCCACTTTGGCAGCAACGTGCTTCTTTTTTATTGGAAGGGCAGTTAGACGGGCAAATGATTGTTTGGGATTTAAGCCAAATTACCCGTATTGACTCCGCCGGTTTTGCATTACTCTGTGACTTTTTACAACATAACCAAACCTTGTTAACAAAAGCGCAGAGACAAATTCTGCAAAATCCACCATCACAATTACTAACATTAGCTGATCTTTTCGGATTATCCGATTGGATTGCACAATTTATCCCGCAAAATGGAAATCGTTAATGGAAACGCAAGAAATTGAACGAATTTTAAAAGAAGCACTTCAGCTTGATGAAGTTTATGTCCAAGGTGAAAATGCCCATTATGGCGTGATCGCAGTCAGCGATCAGTTTGCCGGGTTATCTAAAGTTAAACAGCAGCAAATGATTTATGCGCCATTGTTGGGGCATATTTCCAGCAATGAAATCCACGCACTTTCCATTCGCACTTATACCGTTGAAAAATGGAAACGCGAACGTTTACTTAATCCACCGGCTTAATTCCTACAGGGTATTCTCATGCAAAAATTTCGTGTTTATGGTCAATCTTGTTTAAAAGGCACCGTAGAAATTTCCGGTGCGAAGAATGCGGCATTACCGATTCTTTTCGCTGCAATTTTAGCAACAGAGCCTGTCACATTAACCAACGTGCCTGATCTTAAAGATATTGAAACAACACTAAAAATCTTACGCCAACTCGGTGTTGTAGTAACGCGCAATGAGCAAGGTGTTGTGAGCTTAGATGCGTCTAAAATCGATCACTTTGTCGCGCCTTATGAATTAGTTAAAACCATGCGTGCCTCCATTTGGGCGCTTGCTCCTTTAGTCGCCCGTTTTAACCAAGGACAGGTCTCTCTGCCGGGCGGATGTTCTATCGGTGCCCGTCCTGTGGATTTACACATTAGCGGTTTAGAACGCCTTGGTGCTCAAATTGTTCTTGAAGACGGTTATGTAAAAGCGCATGTCAATGGACGTTTAAGTGGTACGCGTATTGTGATGGAAAAAGTGAGTGTTGGCGCCACTCTTTCCATTATGATTGCTGCAACCCTAGCCAAAGGCACAACGGTAATTGAAAATGCCGCACGTGAACCGGAAATTGCCGATACGGCAGAATTCTTAAATAAAATGGGTGCGAAAATTAGCGGTGCCGGTTCTGATGCCATTACCATTGAGGGCGTGGAACGTTTAACTGGTTGTCAACATAGTATCGTTCCCGATCGTATTGAAACCGGGACATTCCTTGTGGCAGCCGCTATTTCCGGTGGACGCATTGTCTGTAAAAATACCAAGGCGGACACCTTAGATGCCGTGATTGATAAATTACGTGAAGCCGGTGCACAAGTGGATGTAACGGAAGAGACGATTACACTCGATATGTTGGGTAATCGCCCGAAAGCTGTGAATATTCGCACCGCACCTTACCCGGGATTCCCAACGGATATGCAAGCGCAATTTACCTTGTTAAACATGGTAGCAAATGGAACCAGTATCATTACGGAAACCATTTTTGAAAATCGTTTTATGCATATTCCTGAATTGATTCGGATGGGCGGCAAAGCTGAAATTGAAGGTAACACGGCAATCTGCCACGGCGTTGATCATTTATCCGGCGCAGAAGTCATGGCAACGGATTTACGTGCTTCTATCAGTTTGGTTCTTGCCGGCTGTATTGCAACCGGTGAAACCATTGTTGATCGTATCTATCATATCGATCGTGGTTATGAACGCATTGAAGAAAAACTTCGGAGTATTGGCGCTCGCATTGAGCGTTTCTCTGAAGAAAACGAAGAAGTGTAATGATTAAATAAAAATCCCTTAAGGCGACAGTCTTAGGGGATTTTTGATGGTGTGAAGTGAGTTAAATCAAGTGATGGCGTTTAGCTGAAGATTAGTCTTCCATATACCCTAGACTTCGCAAAGCGCGTTCATCGTCCGCCCAGCCGGATTTCACTTTCACCCAAAGTTCTAAATGGACTTTATTATCAAATAAACGCGCCATATCTAAACGGGCTTCCATTCCGATTTTTTTCAATTTTTCACCTTTATGGCCAATGACGATTTTTTTCTGTCCGTCACGCTCAACCAAAATTAAGGCATTGATTTCATAAGTTCCGCGTTCGTTTACCTTAAATTGCTCGATTTCTACGGTGACAGAGTAGGGTAGTTCTTCCCCCATAAAGCGCATTAATTTTTCGCGAATAATTTCCGATGCCATAAAACGTTGAGAACGATCGGTGACATAATCTTCCGGGAAATGGTGCACACCTGGGCGCAAAGATTGACGCACGATATTCTCAATCACCTCTAAATTATTCCCTTTTTCAGCAGAAATCGGCACGATATCGGTAAAGGTAAATTTACGGCTGATTTCCGTAATAAATGGCAATAAATCGTCTTTATGCTTAATGTTATCGATTTTATTAATGGCAAGGACAACCGGCACATTGGTTTTGCGCAGTTTGTTCAGTACCATTTCATCGTCATCATTCCAGTGTGTGCCATCTACCACAAAAATGACTAAATCCACATCAGTAATCGCACTGCTGGCAGCACGGTTCATTAAACGGTTGATAGCGCGTTTTTCCTCAATGTGCAGCCCCGGCGTATCCACGTAAATTTCCTGATACAGACCTTCAGTTTTAATGCCCACAATGCGATGACGAGTGGTTTGCGCTTTGCGCGAAGTGATCGAAATTTTTTGTCCGAGAATTTTGTTCAGTAAGGTAGATTTCCCTACGTTCGGACGACCTACAATGGCAATAAAGCCACAATACGTTTCAAGTTGTTCTGTCATTTGATATTTAGCTCTTGAAGAATTTGTTCTGCTGCCGCTTGTTCTGCTTTACGGCGACTGGAACCTTTGCCGATAAAAGTGCGGTCATCATTTTTAATGGAACATTCCACAATAAATAATTGGTTATGAGCTTGCCCTTGAATATTCACAATATTGTATGTCGGCACAGGGAGTTTTTTGCCTTGCAAATATTCTTGTAAACGGGTTTTCGCATCCTTTTGGTTATCGCCCGGTTGAATCTCTTTTAATAAAGGTTGATACCAACGGATTACGATTTCAGTGGCGTGAGTGAGGCTGCTATCTAACGAAATCGCACCAATAATGGCTTCTACGCAATCAGCTAAAATAGATTCACGACGAAATCCGCCACTTTTTAATTCCCCTTGTCCCAGTGAAAGATAGTCTCCCAAATGGAAATCGCGCGCTAAAATCGCTAAGGTTGGCTCACGTACCAATGTTGCCCGCATTCGACTGAGTTCCCCTTCGTTGCACTTGGGAAATTGATGAAATAAGGCATCGGCAATGGTTAAGTTTAAAATGGCATCGCCTAAAAATTCTAAGCGCTCGTTATGTTTATGCCCTGCACTTCTATGGGTGAGGGCTTGTTTAAGAAGATCGGTATCTTGAAATTGGTAATCAATTTTTTGTTGTAAACGATCTAAATTATGGTCTCTCATATTATTGAATTTTTTGGAATAAGCGTTCAGTACGAATGCCAGTTGGCCATTCATCCTGTTCTTTCTTTAAACTCAGCCAAATATAGGTGGCTTTCCCGACGATATTCTGTGACGGTACAAAGCCCCAAAAACGGCTATCTTCACTGTTGTTACGGTTATCGCCCATGACAAAATACTGCCCTTCTGGCACAACCCATTCTGTTACATAATTTTCTTGTTTGCTAAAGGCTTTATAACGATATCCTTCGTTAATCGGCTGTGGATACCAATGAATAGCGTGTGTCACATCACCGGTTTCAATAGTTTCTAATGGTGCAGGGCCGTATTGCACTTTACCGCTGTGATCCCGTCCTAAAATAAAACGGAAATTTTCATTCGGTTGAGGCAGCGTGTAGCTAAATTCTTTGGTCTCACAATCGGTCAAACATTCTTTGCCGTCTTTGGCGTAAACCAAGGTTAAATGACGATTCGCTTCGTTATAAATTATGCGATCGCCGGGGGTGCCGACAACACGTTTAATGTAGTCGGTACTAGGGGATTCCGGTGCTTTGAACACAATGACATCACCACGTTGTGGTTCGCCTCGTTTTATCAACGTATTTTGGAAAACCGGATCTTTAATGCCGTAATCAAATTTATTGACTAAGATGAAATCGCCAATACGCAATGTGGGTTCCATGGAAGAAGAGGGGATTTGAAATGGCTCGAAAATAAATGAGCGCACAATCAATACAAAAGCTAATACCGGAAATAAAGACGCGACAAATTCAGAACTTTCTGAAATCGGTTCAATTTGAGTTTTTTCCTCGTCGTTTAATGGTTTGCCACTGCGTTGCTCCAAGCGTGCAATTTGTCTGGCACGTTTCGGTAACACGCCAAAGCGCAAATAACACCAAACGGCACCGGAAAGTGCGGTAAAAATAATGAGTAAAATGGAAAAGGTATTGGGTAACTGAAAATGATCCAATACTTTCCACAAACCATATCCGACAGCGATTAAAATAATCGTAAATACGTTCGACATGAATACTTTCCTTATTTGTCTTTTCCTACGTGTAAGATGGCTAAGAATGCTTCTTGCGGCACTTCAACATTGCCGAGTTGTTTCATTCGTTTCTTACCTTCTTTTTGTTTTTGTAGTAATTTTTTCTTACGGCTGACATCACCACCATAACATTTTGCCAACACGTTTTTGCGTAATTGTTTCACGGTAGAGCGGGCAATAATGTGGTTGCCGATTGCCGCTTGAATCGCGATATCAAATTGTTGGCGTGGAATGAGTTCACGCATTTTTTCTACCAATTCACGACCGCGATACGGTGCATTGTCTTTATGTACAATTAACGCTAACGCATCTACACGATCACCGTTGATCATAATATCCACGCGCACCATATCTGCCGTTTGGAAGCGTTTGAAGCCGTAATCTAAAGAGGCATAACCGCGCGAGGTGGATTTCAGGCGATCAAAGAAATCCAGCACCACTTCGCCCATTGGAATTTCATAAGTCAGCGCCACTTGATTGCCGTGATAAACCATATGGGTTTGCACGCCACGTTTTTCAACACAAAGGGTAATCACATTGCCGAGATATTCTTGTGGCAATAGCATATTACATTCCGCAATGGGTTCACGAATTTCAGCAATATTGTTTAACGGCGGCAGTTTTGACGGACTGTCCACATAGACTATCTCACCATTGGTTAATTCCACTTCATAGACCACGGTTGGTGCCGTCGTGATTAAATCTAAATCGTACTCACGCTCCAAACGTTCTTGAATAATCTCCATGTGCAACAGCCCAAGGAAACCACAGCGGAAACCAAAGCCAAGTGCGGTGGAATTTTCCGGTTCATAGAACAAGGAGGCGTCATTTAAACTTAATTTACCAAGCGCATCACGGAATGCTTCATAATCATCAGAGCTGACCGGGAATAAGCCGGCGTAAACCTGTGGTTTAACTTTCTTAAAGCCCGGTAAAACGGAACTTGCCGGATTATTGTGTAGCGTTAAGGTATCTCCCACCGGTGCGCCTAAAATATCTTTAATGGCACAAACGACCCAACCAACTTCGCCGCAATTTAATACAGTGGTATCCACTTGTTTCGGCGTAAAAATCCCCAAACGATCGACGTTATATGATTGGGCGGTGGACATCACTTTGATTTTGTCGCCTTTGCGTAAGGTGCCGTTTTTAATGCGAACCAAAGACACCACGCCCAAATAATTATCAAACCACGAGTCAATAATTAATGCCTGTAATGGCGCATTTGGGTCACCTTCCGGTGCCGGAATTTTGGCAACAATTTCTTCTAATACGTCTTCAATGCCCACGCCGGTTTTAGCCGAACAACGCACGGCTTCCATGGCATCAATTCCCACAATATCTTCAATTTCTTCCGCAACACGTTCAGGATCGGCCGCCGGTAAGTCAATTTTGTTTAAAATCGGCACCACTTCCAAGTTCATTTCGATAGCGGTGTAACAGTTTGCCAACGTTTGTGCTTCTACACCTTGTCCGGCATCGACTACCAATAATGCGCCTTCACAAGCCGCAAGAGAGCGAGATACCTCATAAGAAAAGTCAACGTGTCCCGGCGTGTCGATAAAATTCAGTTGATAGGTTTCGCCGTCTTTGGCTTTGTAGTTCAGCGTTACGCTTTGTGCTTTGATAGTAATCCCGCGTTCGCGCTCTAGATCCATAGAATCCAACACTTGCTCCGCCATTTCACGATCAGACAAACCGCCACAAGTTTGGATTAAACGATCCGATAAGGTAGATTTACCGTGGTCAATATGGGCAATAATAGAAAAGTTGCGAATATTCTTCATAAATCAGTCAGTTTTCTCATTCAAAAGTCATTAAATTTAACTGGCGGATTGTACCCGAAAAGCGTGGAAATCGCTAGAAAAGAAAAGGGAAGTGCGGTCAGTAATTCAAACAACATTTGATCGTTATGAGGCATTGGCGGCAAGATGATATACACCACACCATACATCGCTTTCTCGCTCAATTTTGGGGAAGCAAATAAACGCTCGCTTTCCGCCGGAAATTGCGTGATTTTCGGCAAAAATTTTGCCAAATTCGGGGGGATATTCCGTGAGCTGCGTTAAAACCGTCTTTCGTCCAGCAATTCCTCCAACTCGGTGATCGTGCGAGTTACCACTTGAAAAGACGTCGCCAAACGCTGCACAGTCTCACGAAAATTGAAGGTTTCGCAGGCGACGCAAAAAGAGCGCAGAGCATCCGGTTCATTTATATTATTCCTTTTTTCAGAATAGTTTATTCGCATTTTATGTATTTTAACTCATGATAGTCAGCGTATAATACAAGTAAATCATCAAAGAGCGGTTAGAATTAACGAGCTCTGGGAAAAACTCGGCAACGGTGAAATCGGTAAACCGATTATTCATCAAGTATTTGATTTTAAAGACGTAGCAAAAGCCCATATAGAAATGGACAAAGGCACGCATATTGGGAAAGTGATGTTGGATTTCACTTTGCTCAATCAATAAGGAGAAACACCATGAAACTTTCTATTCTCAATCTTGCCCCCGTTCGTGAAGGGCAAACTTATGCGCAAGCGGTCGATTCGATGGTGAATCTTGCAAAACACGCGGAGCGCATTGGCATTGAACGCTATTGGATTGCTGAGCATCATAATATGAAAAATTTGGTGAGTTCAGCGACCGCACTTTTAATTCAGCATACGCTAGCCAATACGAAGACCTTGCGCGTGGGCTCAGGTGGCGTGATGTTACCGAATCATTCGCCTTATGTGGTGGCTGAGCAATATGGCACACTGGAGACGCTTTATCCAAACCGTGTTGAACTCGGTTTAGGCCGTGCACCAGGAACGGATATGCAAACGGCTGCAGCACTTCGTCGTGGACGAAACAGTCTGGATTTCCCTGCGGAAATCGCGGAACTTCGGGGTTACTTTAAAGATAGCAATCCTGTTTCAGCTTACCCTTCCGCAGGCTTGGATATACCGTTTTATATTTTAGGATCCAGTACCGAAAGTGCCTATCTTGCGGCAGAGCTTGGTTTGCCTTATGCCTTTGCTTCACACTTTGCACCACGCATGATGGAAATGGCGGTGGAGATTTATCGCAAAAACTTCAAACCCTCTACCTATCTTACTGAGCCTTATGTCATCTTAGGTGTGAACGCGATTGTTGCCGAAACCGATAATGAAGCGAGACAACTGGCGACAACACAAACACTATTTTTCTTAAATGTGGTCACTAACGCGCAACAAAATTTACAACCGCCTTTGGCATCAGAGGAAGATGTTTGGAAAGCTCAAATGCACGCTCAAAAGAAACCGCACTTTGGTCCAGTCGATTTCGAGGAAATCCCGATTTACAACCAAGAACGTGCCGTAGTAGAACAAATGACCGCGTGTTCGCTTATCGGTAGTCCTGAAAGCGTAGAATTTCAACTCAAGCAATTACGCGAACGGGTACATTTTGATGAAATTATGGCAGTGAGCTATATTTTTGATGAACAAAAGCAAGCCCAATCTTACACGATGTTGAAAGCGATTGTGGATAAGCAATCGTGAAACAAAAATGGCGAGATTATCTCGCCATTTTTTATGTCTGAACTATTTTTGCTAACAAAATCTCTTTCAGCCTGTTATACACCCACATCACCCGCTCTGCGACGATCGTTTGATATGGTCGGTATAAATAAAGCTGCCATTTTTGCTTTTCAATTTCGGGGAAGAGTTCCACCAATCGATCATTTTCTAAATAGGGATCACAAACGCTGTTTATAAGATAAGAACAAGTGCGCCCAGCGAGAGCTGATTGCAATTCGCTTTGCACGTCAGAGGCGAAGAATATCGCTCTGTTGGGCATAAAACGTTGTTCAGCGTTGATTTGCCATTGCCAAATACGTTTCAGTTTGGGGTCAATCAAACCACTCAGTGGATAATTTTGGGCTAAATCTTGCAAATCTTTAGGGAAATCCAATCGCTTGAGTAAGGCGGGCGAGGCGACAATTTTTTCCGAAAAAGTGCAGATATGCTGCGCCACCCAATCCAACTCAGGTTCTTGGCAAATTCGCAAGCCAATGTCGATTTGGTCATCTACGCTTTTGAGCTTATCAATGCCCACCCGCCAATCAATCGCAATGTCGGGGTAGGGCTCAAGTGCGGTCAATAATTCAAACAGAATTTCATCGTTGTAAGGCATCGGCGGCAGGGTAATCCGAACTACACCTTGCATTGCTTTTTCTTTTACATTGTGTTTAGCAAATAGCTGTTCGCCTTCCGCCAAATATTGCGTCGCTTTCGGCAAAAATTGTTCGCCAAATTCAGTGAGCTTGATGTTTCGCGTGTTACGTTTAAACAGGCTTTCGCCTAATAACGTTTCGAGATCGGCAATCATTCTCGTGACTACTTGGGGCGAAACGGCAAGGCGTTGAGCAGTTTCACGGAAATTAAGAGTTTCCGCAGCAGAGCAAAAATAACGAAGAGCTTCTAATTTATTCACCATTATTCCTTTTTTCAGAATAGTTTATTCTTATTCTATTAATTTTTAAACTGAAAGACTAGGATATAATGCCCCCATTACAACAAACAATCTTTTTTAAACATTCTTTTAACATTAGGAGAAAAAATGGCAGATTTAAAAAGCCCAGTAGCAGACCGTGCAGAACATAACGCATTTTTCCCATCAGAATACTCATTAAGCCAATATGTGGCGAAAAAAACGGATTTCGACGGTTTTAAATTCGACAAACCTTACACAGGTGGCAAACACAAAATTTTAATGGTGGCTTCTGACGAACGCTATTTAGAAATGAAAAACGGCAAATTATTTTCAACGGGTAACCACCCTGTGGAAACGATGTTGCCAATGTTGCATATTCACCACGCTGGTTTTGAAATTGAAGTGGCAACCCTTTCAGGTAACTCGGTAAAATTTGAAATGTGGGCGATGCCAACCGAAGATGAAGCGGTGATGGGCTTATACGAAACCTACTTGCCGAAATTCAAAAATCCACACAAATTAGCGGATATTTTGGCGGAAGTCACAGCGGAAGATTCTCCATATTTAGGTGTGTTGATCCCGGGTGGTCACGCAGCATTACACGGTCTTCCATTCAGCACCGATATGAAGGCGGTGTTAAATTGGGCGTTTGCAAATGATAAATATATCATCAGCTTATGTCACGGACCTGCAGCATTTTTAGCAGCAAGCATAGGCGAAAAACCGGAAGATTTCCCATTCAACGGCTATGAAATCTGCGTATTCCCAGATGCGTTAGACGAAGGTGCGAACGTGGATATTGGCTACATTCCGGGCAAATTACAATGGTTATTAGCGGAACGCTTAGAATCTTTAGGCGTGAAAGTATTGAACGAAGGCATTACAGGTCAAGTGAACAAAGACCGCAACGTGCTCACCGGCGACAGCCCACTTGCGTCTAACAATTTAGGCATTTTAGCTGCCGAGGAGTTGTTAAAAGCCGTCGCTTAATCGCCCTTCTCCTTCTTGAAATAACATAAAGTGCGGTCGAAAAACACCATGAATTTCGACCGCACTTTTTACGTTTGTGCAAGCTTATCTGCCACTTACATTAAAAACCAAGCTGCCTTTGTAGTCCAAATAGGTCGGACGGATTTCGATACTTTGCTTATCCTGCAACATCTCATCGGTGTGCCGTATAAGTCTCATCGTTGGCGTAGATTTCAAAGAACACCCAACGATTCGATTGTTCTTTCACCGTAGCGACATACATCGCCGGCACACCCGGCTCCACTTTCAGGGATTACGTCATTTCCGGCAACACCATGGCTTTAAATTTCTCATTTTCCGACGGCTTCACGTTCACAATGACCAAATTGGGGCGGGTTTCATTCGTTTGTTGCACTTGGATTGTAAATTCAAGGGTTAAAAAGAGCGGTGGAAAAAAACAACATTTTTTACTTTAACACGTTCACACCTGTTTTGCGTCTTTGGTTTGTGTGGGGGCGGCATAACTATGGCATACTAGCCAACAAGTGAGCCAGTAACTAATAGATCATCTTCAGGAATAGAAAATGCATCATGGTTTAACTCTATTGATTTTTTCTTAAACATAAGGTTTCATATTCATAATTATTTTACAAACTGCAAGTTCCCCAAAAGTGAGCAACTATGCCTAACCATGGGTAATTTATTACCCACGGATTAAACGTAAGTTTCGTTTCCGACTGCACCCTATACTTTCCGTTTATTTTTACTGCCCAAGTGGTCATATTGAATGATCGGAAAACATGGGGGAAAAAAGCAAAACCCCCGAATTTATCGGGGGTTCTTTTTATTCAACATGAAATTACAAACTTTCAGTGAAAGTACGGGTAATAACATCGCGTTGTTGTTCAGGGGTTAACGAGTTGAAACGCACGGCATAACCGGAAACACGGATAGTTAATTGCGGATATTTTTCAGGGTGTTTTACCGCATCTTCTAATGTTTCACGGCGTAATACGTTCACGTTTAAGTGTTGACCGCCTTCTACTTTCACAGTTGGTGCAACATTTACCGGTAATTCACGGTATTCGATTTGACCTAATTCGCTTACGGCAACGATTTGATCTTCCGCGTAATCACCTTTTGCACATAAACAACGGGCTTCACCTTTTTCGCTATCTAACAACCAGAAAGAGTTTAAAAGATTGTCGTTAGCAGCGTGGGTAATTTGGATACCTTTAATCATAAAATGCCTCCTAAGTTTGGCTTTTCTGTATATTAATTGAACTGAGCGGATTCTATCAAAACTTTTGAAGTTTTCAAATAAATTTGATGTAGAACCAAAGTCTTTTTTTAATTATTTTGAGGTATTTGATTTTAATCAAGAATATTGCGTCATTTTTCTCTAACATTTCACAGAATTGAGATATTTTTCTTACATCTTAGAAACTAAGAAAGGCAACTTATGGCTATGAATTTTGCCTTAGGTTCTTTATAATTTCCGTCATTCAAAATTGATTGGGACGCCATGATGAAAACTTGGACAGATGTGATTGGACAAGAAAAACAACAGCCTTATTTCCAGCACGTTTTGCAGCGAGTTCACGCAGAACGGGAGGCCGGTAAAATCATTTATCCGCCGGCGCATGATGTGTTTAACGCGTTCAAGTTAACCGAATTTGATCAAGTCAAAGTGGTGATTTTAGGGCAAGATCCTTACCACGGGCCAAATCAGGCGCATGGCTTGTCTTTCTCCGTTAAACCCGGTATCAAACCGCCACCGTCCTTGTTAAATATGTATAAAGAATTGTCCGATGACATTGAAGGCTTTCAGGTGCCGAATCACGGTTATTTAGTGGAATGGGCACAGCAAGGCGTGTTATTGCTTAACTCGGTTTTAACCGTAGAGCAGGGTTTAGCCCATTCCCACGCCAATTGGGGGTGGGAAATTTTCACCGATAAAGTGATTGAAGCCTTGAATCAACATCGCGAAAATCTGGTCTTTCTATTATGGGGTAGCCCGGCACAGAAAAAAGGGCAATTCATTGATCGCCACAAGCACTGTGTTTTAACCAGCGTGCATCCGTCGCCGCTATCTGCCCATCGTGGCTTTTTCGGCTGCCGCCATTTTTCGAAAACCAACGCCTATTTACAACAACAGGGTATTGCCCCGATTAATTGGCAATTAAGCGCGCTTTAGCGTTGTTATCAGAACCATTACAGGATTGTTTATGTTAGCCATTATTTCACCTGCGAAGACATTAGATTTTGAAAGCGCAGTCCCTAAAAAACTCCCGCATTTTCAACCGCACTTTTTAACACAAAGCCAGCAACTGATTGATATTTGCCGTGAGCTGACACCGGCAGACATCGGCTCATTAATGTCAATCAGCGATAAACTCGCGGGACTTAACGCCGCCCGTTTTGCCGAATGGCAACAAAACCATAACGAAAACAATGCCAAAGCCGCGGTTTATGCGTTTAAAGGCGATGTTTACACCGGATTAGAGATTGAATCCCTCAACGAAGAAGACGTGTTATTTGCCCAGCAACACTTGCGTATTTTATCCGGTTTATATGGTTTATTAACGCCATTAGATTTAATCCAGCCATACCGTTTGGAAATGGGGACAAAACTCGCTAACCCGAAAGGCAAGGATTTATATGCGTTCTGGCAGGGCGTCATCACTCCGGTGTTACAACAAGCAATTGATGAACAAGGTGGCGTTTTAATTAATTTAGCCTCTGATGAATATTACAAATCGGTGCAAGAGCAACAATTAAAAGCGCAGATTATCAAACCGATCTTCTTAGATAACAAAAATGGGAAGTATAAAGTGATTAGCTTCTATGCTAAAAAGGCACGCGGCTTAATGTGTCGTTACCTCATTCAACATCGCATTAGCGAGGTAGAACAACTCAAAGAATTTGACTTTGGCGGCTACTGGTTTGACAGCGCCTCATCCACCAAAACGGAATTTGTCTTTAAACGGGATTTGGCGGAATAAACATGATGAAAAAAATACTTGTTATTTTAACCGCACTTTTTTTATCGGCCTGTGTCAGCCCACCGCAACTTAATGCGCCTGAAACGGTAGAGCACAACAAGAAAACCTATCACTTAGCCACGAAACAGGATCTGGAGTCGGTCGTTCGTTATTTTTATGTCTTACCTAACGAAAGCGCACAGCATTGGCAAAGTGCGGTGGAAATTTTGTTAGATCGTAATAAACAAAAACGCACTTTACAGGAACGTATTGACTGGCGTAAACGGATTTATACCAACACCGGGATAAAAAATTTCCACCTCTATGCTCAGGATAATACGCTTTATGCTTATGTGATTTATGAGCCTTCTGTAGAAAATAAAGATTGGCAAATTGATGTGGCGAAAGGTAAAGAGCTGCCGTTTTGTGGCTTTGTGCAATATCAATATTCATTAAAGATTCCTAAAAATCATAAGATGATGAATATGAACGGAAAACGAGTTATTAACCACCTGAAAAAATACGTGGTGGAAAAAGAAATGAAACAGTTAATGAAAGCCGATTGGCTGTTATCGTGTAAAGCTTAATGTCTGCTGTAGAATATTCCGCGCAAGTCAAAAAAGCGGCCAATTTTGCCATTATCACGGCGTTGATTTTGATTATTGCGAAAGGCATCGCTTGGTGGCAAACCGGTTCGGTGAGTATGTTAGCCTCGATTACCGATTCCATGTTGGATTTATTGGCTTCGTTCATGAACATGCTGATTTTGCGTTTCGCTTTAATGCCTGCGGATCATAATCACTCTTTTGGGCACGGTAAGGCGGAATCCCTGGCTTCTTTGGTGCAAAGTGCGTTTATTTCCGGTTCGGCGATTTTCTTGTTATTACAAGGCATTCATCGTTTTAATTCCCCGCAAACCTTGAACAATACAATACTGGGTATGTTGGTCACCGTATTTTCCATTTTTGCGACACTATTATTAGTGTGGTATCAAGGACGCGTAATTGAACAAACAGATAGCCCGGCAATTAAAGCGGATCGGTTGCATTATCAAACAGATTTGCTGATGAACTTTGCCATTTTGATTTCCTTAGGCTTAAGTGTGCACGGTATTTTATGGGCAGATGCAGTTTTTGCGATTTTAATCTCCCTTTATATTTTATTAAATGCAGCCAAAATGCTGTTTAGTTCAACACAGTTGTTGCTTGATCAAATGTTACCGCCGGAGGAAATTGAACAAATTCACGCCGTACTTAATCAAGAAATTGCTCAAGATTCAAGAATGCTCGGTTTCCATGCGCTACGAACCCGTCGTTCCGGTGCCATTCGTTTTATTCAATTTCACTTAGAATTAGCCGATGAACTGTCTTTTATTGAAGCCCATGATATCACCGAACATTTGGAACGTTGCCTATGTAAGGCATTTCCGCGCAGTGATATTGTGATTCATCCGGAACCCACATTTGTTGTGCAACAGGAAATGCAGTTAGATAAAAAAGTGATATAATTTATACAGTTTTTAACATTCATTCTTTTATATTTTAATAGGAATAACGCATGATCAAAAAAATTGCACTACTAACAAGCGGTGGAGACGCACCAGGTATGAACGCAGCAATTCGCGCGGTGGTTCGTGCCGGCTTGAATGAGGGGTTAGAAGTTTATGGTATCTATGACGGCTATTATGGCTTATACCATAACAATATTAAGCAATTAACCCGTTATAGCGTATCTGACATTATCAACCGCGGTGGTACCTGTTTAGGTTCTGCCCGCTTTCCGGAATTTAAAAATCCTGAGGTCCGCTCCAAATGTGCCGATATTTTACGTTCTCATGGGATTGACGCATTAGTCGTGATCGGTGGGGACGGTTCTTATATGGGCGCAAAACTGCTGACCGAAGAACACGGTTTCCCATGCGTTGGGATTCCGGGGACAATCGATAACGACGTTGCCGGCACCGACTATACCATCGGCTACCAAACTGCCTTACAAACGGCGGTTGAAGCGATCGACCGTTTACGCGATACCTCCAGTTCCCACCAACGTATTTCCATCGTAGAAATCATGGGGCGCCACTGTAGCGACTTGACGATCTCCGCAGGGATTGCCGGCGGTTGTGAATATATCGTGGCTTCCGAAGTGGAATTTAACCGTGAAGAACTGATTCGCCAAATTGAACGCAGTATCATTAAAGGTAAACGCCATGCGATTATTGCGATTACCGAGTTAATTTGTGATGTGAATGAGTTAGCAAAAGAAATTGAAGCACGCGTTCACCATGAAACCCGCGCCACCATTTTAGGCCATATCCAACGTGGCGGTTCGCCTTGTGCTTTCGACCGCATTCTCGGCTCCCGCATGGGCGTTTATGCGATTGATTTGTTGCTGCAAGGTAAAGGCGGTTATTGCGTTGGGATTCAAAATGAACAGCTGGTTCACCACGATATTATCGATGCGATCAATAATATGCGCCGTGAATTTAAAGCAGATTGGTTAAAAATGTTCAAACGTTTAGACTAAGCTCAATCGCGTATTTGAGAACGTCAAAGTGCGGTTAAAATTCATGGTGTTTTTTGACCGCACTTTTTATTTTATGTCAATCTGAATCTGTGTGAACGCACAAGAAATGCATTGCTGATTTTGCATTTCGTCAGGTGATCTAGCTATAATGCGCCACATGTAAAACCGCGTTGGCGGTAATTCCGTCTTCCTGACGCTTGTGTTAAAAAGGAATTATGTTATGAAAAAAATACGCCCAAAACTCACCGCACTTTCTCTTTTTGCGATGGCCTCTATGGCGTGGGCAAATGCCGATATTGAGTTACAAAATCGCTTAAATAAAGTGAGTGTATTGAGTGCGGATTTTGCCCAAACGGTGATGTCGGCAAACGGTAGCAACGTACAACAAGGTAATGGAAAATTACGAATCAAACGTCCGAATTTGTTCCGCATGGACACCAAATCGCCGCAAGAAACCCAAATTATTGCCGATGGGAAAACTCTTTGGTTTTATGACCCGTTTGTGGAACAAGTGACGGCCAATTGGGTAAAAGATGCGGTAAATAATACGCCGTTCGTGTTGCTCACCAGTAATGACAAAAGCCATTGGGCGCAATATACGGTGGAACAAAAAGATGACAGGTTCGTGTTAAAACCGAAAGCCAAAAACAGCAATATTAAGCAATTTGATATTCGTATCGATCCAAATGGCGTATTAAAAGGTTTTAGTACTATTGAGAAAGATGGACAGTCTAATCAATATATCTTGCGCAATATTACCAACCAAAATTTAGATGGCAGTTTGTTTAAATTCACCGTTCCAAAGGGCATAGAATTGGACGACCAACGCAAAAAATAAGCGAATTGAACCATGTCTAATTTTAGCTTTGATTTCAACGAAAATGACTTTCGCCCTTTAGCCGCCAGAATGCGCCCAACTACTTTGGCGCAATATTGCGGCCAGTCTCATTTGTTGGGCGAAGGTAAACCGTTGCGTAAAGCGATTGAGGCGGGCTATGTTCATTCCATGATTTTCTGGGGGCCGCCAGGCACCGGCAAGACCACGTTGGCGGAAATTATCGCGCAACGCATTCAGGCGGAAGTGGAGCGTATTTCCGCCGTCACTAGCGGCATTAAAGAAATTCGCGAAGCTATCGAAAAAGCGAAACAAAATAAATTGGCGGGTTTGCGCACCATTTTGTTTGTGGATGAAGTTCATCGTTTCAACAAAAGCCAGCAAGACGCGTTTCTGCCGCATATCGAAGACGGCACCATTATTTTTATCGGCGCCACCACCGAAAATCCTTCCTTTGAATTAAATAACGCACTGCTTTCCCGCGCACGGGTTTATATTCTAAAACCCCTTTCCACGCAGGAAATTGAGCGCGTGTTGCAACAAGCCATTGATGATCCGGAAAACGGCTTGGGCAAAGTGCGGTTAGATTTGCAGGCGAATTTGTTGTCGCTTTTGGCAGAATACGTCAACGGCGATGCACGCCTTGCATTGAACTGTTTGGAAATGATGGTGGACATGGCGGGCGAATCGAAAAACGGCAAAATTTTAGACCGCACTTTACTCACGGAAGTCTTAGGTGAACGCCAAGCGCGCTTCGACAAACAAGGCGACCGATTCTACGATTTCATTTCTGCGCTACATAAATCCATTCGCGGATCCGCACCGGATGCGGCACTCTATTGGTATGCTCGCATTATCACTGCCGGTGGTGATCCCCTTTATGTGGCACGCCGTTTATTAGCAATTGCCTCAGAAGATGTGGGCAATGCTGACCCGCGCGCAATGCAAGTCGCCCTTGCCGCTTGGGATTGTTTTACCCGCGTTGGTGCTGCTGAAGGTGAACGTGCTATTGCACAAGCCATCGTGTATTTAGCCGTTGCACCAAAAAGTAATGCGGTTTACCTCGCCTTCAAAGCTGCGAAAAAATTGGCGACTGAATCGGCTGATTTTGATGTGCCGGAACACCTACGAAACGCGCCAACCAATCTCATGAAAGACCTCGGTTTCGGTGCTGAATATCGCTATGCCCACGATGAACCCAACGCCTACGCTGCCGGTGAAAATTACTTCCCGCCAGAACTTAAAGACACGCAATTTTATTTTCCGACGACAAGAGGGATGGAAATTAAGATTAAGGAGAAGTTGGACTGGTTGCGGGAACAGGATGTGCGGAGTCAGCAAAAACGTTATTAAGCGGTTTTCCTTTTTGTATTCGCAGAAAAAATTTGAATTTGCTCACAGATTTGCATTTGCCCGTTTGAATTTAAAAATAGGGGAGCGTACAATTTTTACAAATTTTTAACTATCCATTTCTTACGACATGAGGAGAATGAAATGAAAGTTGCCGTTTTAGGTGCCGCAGGCGGTATCGGTCAAGCATTAGCATTATTGCTGAAATTACAGTTGCCGGCAGGTTCCGAGCTATCACTTTATGATATTGCACCGGTCACCCCGGGCGTTGCTGTGGATGTCAGCCACATTCCGACCGCGGTTAAAGTGGAAGGTTTTGCCGGTGAAGATCCGACACCAGCATTAAAAGGCGCGGATGTCGTGCTCATTTCTGCCGGCGTAGCACGTAAACCGGGCATGGATCGCTCGGATCTATTCAACATTAACGCAGGCATCGTACGCAACTTAATTGAGAAAGTCGCTGTTACTTGTCCAAAAGCGTGCATTGGGATCATTACCAACCCGGTAAATACGACTGTTGCGATTGCCGCGGAAGTCTTGAAAAAAGCCGGTGTTTATGACAAACGTAAATTATTCGGTGTTACCACACTTGATGTTCTTCGTTCTGAAACCTTTGTTGCCGAATTGAAAGGCTTAAATGTTTATCGTACAACCGTACCGGTGATTGGTGGACACTCCGGCGTAACCATCCTTCCTTTATTATCTCAAGTGCCATACGCTGAATGGAAAGAGGAAGAAATTGAGCCATTAACCAAACGTATTCAAAACGCCGGTACTGAAGTGGTGAATGCTAAAGCCGGTGGCGGTTCTGCAACCTTATCCATGGCTCAAGCGGCGGCACGTTTTGCCAATGCGGTAGTACGCGGATTACAAGGCGAAACAGTGGTTGAATGTAGCTATGTCGAAGGCGATGGTAAATATGCTCGCTTCTTTGCTCAACCGGTTCGTTTCGGTAAAGAAGGCGTAGAAGAAATTCTGCCAATTGGTAAACTCAGTGCGTTTGAACAACAAGCGTTAGACGCGATGTTGCCGACATTGCGTGCAGATATTGAATTAGGCGAAAAATTCGTGAATTCATAATTTGGTCAAAAACAAACATCCCCCAAGCTGAAAAGTGCGGGGGATTTTTTTGATAAATTTTATGCGCGAACAGAGGAGAGAAGGGGCAGTAATCTTTCTTTACCACTATAGATCGTTGCTCTACCTTCTCGGGCGAACCCAACAAGGGTTAGATTATATTGTTCCGCCATTTGTACAGCGAGGTCCGTTGCGGCAGAAATCGCAACAAGCATTTCAATGCCACATGACACGGTTTTTTGTACCATTTCATAACTGGCGCGGCTGGTGACAACGATAAACCCCTGTGGCTTGTCAGCTTTAGCGTGCCATCCCAATAATTTATCCAATGCCACATGGCGCCCGACATCTTCCCGAATGGCGAGTAGTTTGCCTTCTACGGAAAAAAATGCTGACGCATGCGTGGAGCCGGTTTGCTTGCCAAGTTCTTGAGCCTCATATAATTGTTGCAAGCACCCATCTAATTGGTTGGCATTTACCGTTAAAGTGCGGTCTAATTTTTTGATGTTTTTGTAAACCTGTTGGATTTGTTCTGCACCGCAAATGCCACAACCGGTGCGTCCGGTTAAGGTGCGACGGTGATCTTTCAATGCCACAAAGCAACGGGTCGCCAGTTCAATTCTGGCTTCCATACCGTTACACACTTCCTCGATATCAATGCCATAAATATCTGCCGGCTTGTCGATAATGCCTTCTGTGAGGGAAAAGCCCATGGCAAAATCCTCTAAATCTCGTGGTGAACACATCATGACGGTATGGGCGATGTCGTTATACACGAGAGCAACAGGCACTTCTTTCGCTAAGGTGTCCTGCCTTTCGGTGACGATGATGTCACTGTCTGATGTCGCCGAATTTGTTAAATTTTTGATAAAATTAATTGTTCTTTTTGTGATCCAACTCAATTTTTTTTGTCCTTTTAATTATTAGTGATTATAGATTTATGTTTGAAAAATAGGTATTCTAGCGCACGCTAACGAATAGATAGGTCGTATCTCTTGTTACGTTAGGTTTAGTCTCGGTGGCGTTTAATTGTAATACTATTTTAACAAAATCGATGACTAAGTTATCTACTCAAATGTGATTTATAACTATTAAACATTAAACAAAGATCAACAACAAGTTTTGTTGATTGTGGGGAGTATTTATGCAGATCTCAAGAAGAAAATTCTTCAAGGTCTGTGCTGGCGGTATGGCCGGAACATCCGTTGCGATGTTAGGTTTTGCACCGTCCACAGCCTTAGCTGCACCACGCGAATACAAACTATTGCGTGCGAAAGAATCGCGTCAAACCTGTACATATTGTGCCGTAAGCTGCGGTATGTTGATGTATAGTACAGGTATTCCATCTAATACATTAAGCGGCCATACCTCAACCAATACCCGCTCTAAATTGTTCCATATCGAAGGTGACCCTGATCATCCGGTCAGCCGTGGGGCATTATGTCCGAAGGGTGCCGGTGCATTAGACTATATCAATAGTGAAAGCCGTGCGTTATACCCTGAATATCGTGCACCTGGTTCCGATAAATGGGAACGCATTTCTTGGCAAGATGCAATTAAACGCATTGCCCGTCTAATGAAAGATGACCGTGATGCCAACTTCGTTGAAAAAGATGCGAGTGGCAAAACGGTTAACCGTTGGACAACCACAGGGATTATGACCGCCTCCGCCATGAGCAACGAGGCCGCACTACTGACTCATAAATGGGTGCGGATGTTGGGCATGGTGCCGATGTGTAACCAAGCGAATACTTGACACGGACCAACGGTAGCAAGTCTTGCTCCATCATTTGGTCGCGGTGCCATGACAAATAACTGGGTTGACATCAAAAATGCCAATCTTATTCTTGTTCAAGGGGGTAACCCTGCTGAAGCCCACCCTGTTGGCTTCCGTTGGGCAATTGAAGCGAAGAAAAACGGTGCGAAAATCATCGTGGTTGATCCACGCTTTAACCGTACGGCTTCTGTTGCTGACTTTCATGCACCAATTCGTTCCGGTTCTGATATTGCATTCTTAATGGGTGTGATCCGTTACTTATTGGAAACCAATCAAATTCAACACGAATACGTTAAACACTACACCAATGCGTC
Organism: Aggregatibacter sp. oral taxon 458 str. W10330; assembly: GCF_000466335.1. Lineage (NCBI taxonomy): Bacteria > Pseudomonadati > Pseudomonadota > Gammaproteobacteria > Pasteurellales > Pasteurellaceae > Aggregatibacter > Aggregatibacter sp. oral taxon 458. The sequence goes on from NZ_KE952613.1 coordinate 67,948, forward strand.
CTTCTTAGTGGATGAAGGTTTCAAATTTGAAGATGGTTTATTTGTGGGTTTCGATGAAGAAAAACACGCTTACGATAAATCTAAATGGAACTACCAATTCGACGAAAATGGCCATGCTAAACGTGATATGACCTTACAAGATCCACGCTGTGTGATTAATATCTTGAAAGATCACGTTTCTCGCTATACGCCGGAAATGGTTGAACGTATTACCGGTGTGAAACAAAAAACCTTCTTACAAATCTGTGAAGAAATTGGTAAAACCTCTGCACCGAATAAAACCATGACGCACTTATATGCGTTAGGCTTTACCGAGCACACAATCGGTACGCAAAATATTCGTTCTATGGCGATGATCCAATTGCTCCTAGGTAATATGGGTATGCCGGGTGGTGGTATTAATGCATTACGTGGACACTCCAACGTACAAGGTACAACGGATATGGGCTTATTGCCTATGTCTTTACCGGGTTATATGCGTTTACCAAACGACAAAGATACCTCTTATGAGCAGTATATCAATGCGATTACACCGAAAGATATCGTACCAAACCAAGTAAACTATTATCGTAATACCTCGAAATTCTTCGTGAGTATGATGAAAACGTTCTATGGTGATAAAGCCACCAAAGAAAACGGTTGGGGTTTCGATTTCTTGCCAAAAGCAGACCGCTTATACGACCCTATCACGAATGTTAAGTTAATGAATGATGGCAAGTTAAACGGTTGGATCTTACAAGGTTTCAACGTATTAAACTCATTACCGAATAAAAACAAAACCGTTGCCGGTATGAGCAAATTAAAATACTTAATCGTGATGGATCCGCTTCAAACTGAATCTTCTGAATTCTGGAAAAACTTTGGCGAATCAAATAACGTGAATTCTGCTGAAATCCAAACAGAAGTGTTCCGCTTGCCAACCACTTGTTTCGCGGAAGAAGACGGTTCTATCGTCAACTCCGGTCGTTGGGCGCAATGGCACGAGAAATCTTGTGACCAACCGGGCGAAGCATTACCAGATGCAGATATTCTTTCGATGATTCGTGAAGAAATGCACGAGCTCTATAAGAAAGAAGGCGGTCGCGGTATTGAATCTTTTGAAGCCATGACATGGAATTATGGTATTCCTCATTCACCAAGTGCGGAAGAATTAGCCAAAGAATTAAATGGTTATGCACTTGAAGATCTGTATGATGCTAACGGCAATTTAATGTACAAAAAAGGTCAATTACTCAGTGGCTTTGCACACTTGCGTGATGACGGTACAACCTCTGCGGGTAACTGGTTATATACCGGTCAGTGGACAGAAAAAGGTAACCAAACTGCAAACCGTGATAACTCTGACCCATCCGGTTTAGGCTGTACTTTAGGCTGGGGCTTTGCATGGCCGGCAAACCGCCGCGTTCTTTATAACCGTGCTTCATTGGATATTAACGGTAATCCTTGGGATAAACACCGTCAATTAATTAAATGGAATGGTAAAAACTGGAACTGGTTTGATGTCGCCGACTATGGCACACAACCACCAGGTTCCGACACCGGTCCATTTATTATGTCCGCAGAAGGTGTAGGGCGTTTATTTGCGGTAGATAAAATTGCAAATGGTCCAATGCCTGAGCATTATGAACCGATCGAAAGTCCGATTGATACGAACCCATTGCACCCGAAAGTGGTCTCTGATCCGACTGTTCGTATTTATAAAGAAGACCGTGAATTTATCGGCTCAAATAAAGATTTCCCATATGTGGCAACCACTTATCGTTTAACCGAGCATTTCCACAGTTGGACGGCACAATCTGCGTTAAATATCATTGCACAACCACAACAATTTGTGGAAATCGGTGAAAAATTGGCGGCAGAAAAAGGCATCCAAAAAGGTGATATGGTGAAAATTACTTCTCGCCGTGGCTATATTAAAGCTGTTGCAGTAGTAACGAAACGTTTGAAAGATTTAGAAATCGATGGACGTACCGTACACCATGTAGGCCTTCCAATTCACTGGAATATGAAAGCCTTAAATGGTAAAGGTAACCGTGGATTCTCTACTAATACCTTAACACCATCTTGGGGTGAGGCAATCACGCAAACACCGGAATACAAAACATTCTTGGTAAATATCGAAAAGGCGGAGGCATAATATGGCAGGAACTGCTCAAGGCGTTCAAACGCAAGATATTATTAAGATCTCCGCAACGTCCGGTTTAACGCCGGCACCGCGTGCGCGTGATCATAAAGTTGAAGTGGCAAAACTCATTGACGTAACAACCTGTATTGGTTGTAAAGCTTGTCAAGTGGGTTGTTCAGAATGGAATGATATTCGTTCTGACGTTAATGCACAATGTGTGGGGATCTACGATAACCCGGTAGATCTCAATGCAAAAGCATGGACAGTGATGCGCTTTAACGAAGTAGAAGAAAACGATCGTTTAGAATGGTTAATTCGTAAAGATGGCTGTATGCACTGCCAAGAGCCGGGCTGCTTAAAAGCCTGTCCGGCACCGGGTGCAATTATCCAATATGCAAACGGTATTGTGGATTTCCAATCTGATAAATGTATTGGTTGTGGTTACTGTATCGCAGGCTGTCCGTTCAACATTCCACGTATGAATCCGGAAGACAATCGTGTGTACAAATGTACCCTTTGTGTTGACCGTGTTTCTGTGGGACAAGAACCGGCTTGTGTGAAAACCTGTCCGACCGGTGCAATTCGTTTCGGCTCTAAAGAAGAAATGAAAGTCTATGCGGAAAAACGCATCGCTGATCTTAAAGCGCGTGGCTATGAAAATGCCGGTCTTTACGATCCGGAAGGCGTGGGTGGCACACACGTGATGTATGTGTTACATCATGCGGATAAACCTGAATTGTATTCTGGTCTTCCGAAAGATCCGCAAATCGACCCAAGTATTACTTTATGGAAAGATATCTTGAAACCGGTTGCTGCGGTTGCCATGGGCGGTTTAGCCTTGGCTGAAATTGGTCACTACTTAACGGTGGGTCCAAACGTAGAAGAAGATGTGGAAGATCATCACCATGAATTTGAAGAAGCAGACAAAGGAGGCAAAGATGAGTAAGATTGAGATTAGCAATGATACTCGAATCATTCGTCATAGAACGCCTGCGCGTTTAAGTCACTGGCTACTTGTTATCTGCTTCTTTATGACGATGTTCACCGGTGTGGCATTTTTCTTCCCAGACTTTGCGTGGCTAACTGAGATTTTAGGGACACCGCAATTAGCTCGGGCAATCCACCCGTTCACCGGTATCTTAATGTTCTTTGCCTTTATTTATCTTGGCTATCTTTACTGGGATCATAATATTCCGGAGAAGAACGATATTCGTTGGGCAAAAGGGATGTTGGAAGTCTTAAAGGGAAATGAGCACGCTGTTGCGGATAACGGCAAGTATAACCTGGGTCAAAAAATGTTATTCTGGACATTAAATTTGGCAATGGTAACCTTGCTTGTGACCGGCATTATTATGTGGCGTCAATATTTCTCGCATTATTTCTCTATCCCAGTATTGAGAATTGCGATTCTTCTTCACTCTGCGAGTGCATTCATGTTGTTCACCGGTATCTTAGTGCATATGTATATGGCATTTTGGGTGAAAGGTTCCATTCGTGGCATTGTTGAGGGTTGGGTAACTGTTCGCTGGGCGAAAAAACACCACCCGAAATGGTATCGTGAAGAAGTGCTTTCTAAACTTGAAGAAGACCTGAAAAATGAAGCTGAAGGTAAGCAAGTGAAAGCCAAAGCATTGTTCAAAGGCATTAATGGCTAACTAGAACAGACATAAATCAACACATAAAACAAAGTGCGGTTAAAAAACAAAATGGATTTTAACCGCACTTTTTTTATGAGAAATATTGTTAAAGTTTATTCACTATAGAGGTTTTCTTCATTCGGTTGTGTCTTAAAACGACGATGTAACCACATATATTGTTCAACCCCCTTCATAATCTCTTTCTCAATCACTTGATTCATTCTTGCTGCAATTTCAGTTTCATCATGCAAATCAGAAAAATCCACCGGCGGAGAGATGGTGACCGTATAGCCGGAATTATCTGCGTTTCTAAGCGGTGCGAAAGGAATCACTTTACTGTTTGGAGAAGACTTTAATAAGTAATAACTGCCGGTTGTTGTTGCAGCGTGAGGAACTGCAAAGAACGGCACGAAAACGGCATTTTTTCTACCATAGTCGTGGTCCGGTGCATACCAAATAATATCGCCATTTCGTATCGCCTTAATCATGCCACGGAGATCTTTACGATCCAGCATCGATTTATTGGAACGTAGTCGCCCTTGTGTTTGAAGCCAATCAAATAATGGATTGTCATTAGGGCGATAAACGCCAATGCCCGGTTGATGGATACCGACAATACGAGCACCTAGTTCCAGCGTTAAAAAATGCACGCCGACGAAAATGATACCGTCTGCCAAATTGTCTTTTAAATAGCCAAGCCCTTCAATTTTAGACCATTTTTTTATACGACGATCAGACCAAAACCACGCCATACCTGTTTCAATAATCGCCATTCCGGTGGCACGTAGGTTGGCTTGTAAAATCTGATGAATGTGTTGTTCAGACCAGTCAGGAAAGCAAAGTTCCAGATTGCGTTTCGCGATCTTAGCGCGTCGCTTGCCCACACCGGTTTTAGCAAAGAGCCAACCTAATCCATTGCCAATTTTGCATAAAATAGGGTAGGGCAGAAGTAGAATTAAGCGGAAAATGCCGAGTGCGAGCCAAAAGCCCCAGTGTTTGGGGTGGAGAAATTCAATTTTAAACGTTGGAAGAACTGATTTTGCCATAAGGATTACAGGGTGACTTCAATAGGTTTTTAGTTTAACGGAATTTTGGGGAAATAGCATTTTTGCTGTGGTAATATTAGCGAAATTTTTATTTCAATCAGTTAAGAGAAAATCAAATGGCTCAATATTCTGCACAATTTAATCAGGCAAAAGTTTTGGTATTAGGCGATGTGATGTTGGATCGCTATTGGTTTGGTGCGACCAATCGAATTTCGCCGGAAGCACCGGTGCCGGTGGTACGCGTTCAGAAACATGAAGAGCGTGCAGGCGGTGCAGCAAACGTGGCGATGAACATTGCGTCATTAAATGTGCCGGTACAGTTACTTGGTTTGACCGGTCAGGATGAGGCTGGGGCAGCATTGAGGGCATTATTGCAACAACAAAAAATCGATTGTAACTTTGTCCAATTATCCACCCATCCAACGATTACCAAGTTACGTATTTTATCCCGTCATCAACAGCTTTTACGTCTTGATTTTGAAGAAGATTTTCAAAATGTAACCAGTGAAGCGTTATTACAAAAATTAGAAAGTGCGGTCAAAAATTACGGTGCTTTAGTGCTTTCAGATTACGGCAAAGGCACCTTAAATGATGTACAAAAAATGATTCAAATTGCGCGCAATGCCAATGTGCCGGTATTGATCGATCCAAAAGGGACTGATTTTGAACGTTATCGGGGAGCCACCTTGCTTACGCCGAATATGTCGGAATTTGAAGCTGTCGTGGGGAAATGTCATTCCGAACAAGAGATTATCGACAAGGGGCTGAAACTCATTTCAGACATCAATCTCACCGCACTTTTGGTGACTCGTTCTGAAAAAGGCATGACCTTATTGCGTCCAAATCAACCGGCATTTCATTTGCCGACAGAGGCTAAAGAAGTCTTTGATGTGACAGGGGCGGGTGATACGGTGATCAGTGTGCTTGCAATCGCGTTAGCGGATGGCCGTAGTTTTGAAGAGGCTTGTTATTTATCCAATGTGGCCGCCGGTATTGTGGTGGGTAAATTGGGCACATCAACCGTTTCAACTATCGAGTTGGAAAATGCGATTCATGGGCGAACTACCACCGGTTTTGGTGTGATGACCGAGGCTGAATTGAAACAAGCCGTTAAATTGGCAAAAGATCGTGGTGAAAAAATCGTGATGACAAACGGGTGTTTTGATATTTTGCATCCTGGTCACGTGTCTTATTTAGAAAATGCCCGTAAGCTAGGCGACCGTTTAATTGTGGCTGTGAATACGGATGAATCGGTAAAACGCTTAAAAGGGGAAGAACGACCAATTAATCCTTTAGCGTCGAGAATGGCAGTGCTTGCCGGTCTTTCTTCTGTGGATTGGCTGGTTGCCTTTGATGAAGATACGCCCCAACGTTTAATTGGAGAAGTCTTGCCTGATTTATTGGTGAAAGGCGGCGATTATAGACCGGAAGACATTGCCGGTAGTCAAGAAGTCTGGGCAAACGGTGGCGAGGTGAAAGTGCTGAATTTTGAAAATGGTTTTTCCACATCGAACGTGATCAAGAAAATTAAGCATTTGGAAAAATAACACAAACAAAAAAGCGTAATTTACAATCTGCACCCCAAAAGTCGGAGTCACTTCCAACGAATTAAGGTGCAGATTTTTTTATTTAACCCCTCGTAGCGTGCAACTTGTTGCACGAATAATTAACCTCGATGTGTAATTCACGATTTCATGCGTAGCGTGCATCTTGATGCACGACCAAATTACGCACGGAACGTTATTTAACTCTTTCGGGCATTCATGATTTCGTGCAACAAGTTGCACGCTACGATTCACTAAAATAGTGATATGAAAATAAACACGGTTACCGGTTTTTACAAGCCTCTTGAGGGGCGTATAGACCCTTATAGGGGAGCCTAAAAACCGCA